>DAOUBA010000071.1:0-57160 GCA_034432855.1 Anaerolineae bacterium
CGATGGCCTCCAGGACCGTCCACAGGTCGAGCGTGGTCGCCACCTGGGTGCTGACGGCCTGCAAAGTGGTCAACTCGTGCATGCGGCAGCCGGCCTCGTGGTGCAGACGGGCGCTTTCGAGCGCAAGGCCCATCTGGTCGGCGACGGCCGAAAGGACCGTGACCTGCTGGGGGCTGAAATCGTACGGCGTATAACTCATCACCCCCAACACGCCCACCACACGGCCGAATGCTCGCATAGGCGCCAATGCCAGCGCCTGTATTCCTTCGTCGTGGAACTCGGAGACCGCTACTCGCGGGTCACGGCTGGCGTCGCTTGTCACCACCGGCTTCCCGGTCTGAAGTGTCAGCCCCGAGAAGCCATAGTCTGCCGGTATCCGCACACCTTGCCCGACAAAGTCGTGCGTGCGCCAGCCCTGCTGCACGCGAAAGACCAACTCGTTCGCCGTCTCGTCGAGCACAGCAATGATCCCGGCTTCGACGCCCACCGTTTCCAGGGCCAGCGCCAACGCGCGCCGCAGCGCCTCCTCCACGTCGAGTGCCACGCTGGTGATCGCGGCCGCTTCGCCGAGCGCCGCCAATGCGCGTTCATAGAATCGCGTCTCGCGCTGCGTGGATGCAGGCGCTGAATCGCGGGAGAGAATCGCCCGATCACGAGATGACCCGGCCGTTACTCGATCTTTTCCTTGAGGATCCAACTCCAGTAATGCCACACCAGCACGAGGTCGAGAGTCACCCCAAGGGCCAGAGGGACATGGAAACTCACCACGGCGAACCAGGGCATCAACAGAACGGGCAGCGCCAGGTGCGGCGTCAGAGCCGCAATCCCGCGGATGGCCTGGCTCATCGCTGCCAGCAACACAAAGCCGCCGGCCACCTGGAACCAACGGTAATAGTCCGCCTGCTTCGTCACTGCGCTCAAGCGCCGGCTAAAGTTGGCAAACAGGACGTTGAGATAGACGATAGCCAACAGCCCAACTGGACCCAGGGGTGTGGTGATGACGATCATCTGCGCTCTCCGGTCATCAGGCTATGCAAGTGGGAGCCGAACAGAAAAAGCACAAAGCCACCGCCGAAAAGCAGCAGGTCGGCGAGGGGCTGTCCGGTGAATTCCACGTTGTACACGAGATACCAGGTCACACCAGCTGCCAACAGCAGGGCGGGAATCAGGAGCAGGTAATAGCCTACCCGCTCCCCGGAAGTCTTTTCGTAAAAGTAGCCGATGCGCCCCAAGAAGACGAGCAGCACCCCAATGACAATCCAGGCATATAGGGCCAGAATCAACGCCAAGATGTGCATCGCACCGGGTCTCCTCAGCGGCGCACAAAAGCCTGCACGAACGAATCCACCATCCGCCTGGGGCTACCGCTCATGATCCCCTCGCGCCCCTCGAACGTCGCGCGCACTTCGACGCCACGAGCGGTGATCTCGAATTGGCGGATGCCTTTATCGTGATTGCTGCCACGCATCTTGAGCACCAGGAGCGCCTTGTGGACGGCGCTCTCGATCTCGACATAGCGCAGGAGGATGTAAGAGTCCACCAGGAAAGTCAGAGCATCGTCGGTGCCTTCGGCCTCGCCCAGCAGCGCGGTGCTCTCGCGCGTGAGCACAGCGGTCAGCCCTTCGCGTTTCAACCCATTGACAAACCCGTAGACGATGGAACGCAACTGAGTGGATTCTTCGCTGAGGCGGGCAAAATGTGAGAGACTGTCTACCAGGATGCGCTTGGCGCCCATCTCCTGCACCAGTCGCTCGATGCGCCCGCCGACCTGCTCCAGGTCGCTCTTGCTCACCTCCGGGCTGGTCATCACCACGCGCAGTTTGCCATCACGCTCCAACTGGCGAAAGTCCCACCCGAAACTGGCGGCGTCGCTGTAATACTGCTGCGGGAATTGTTCAAAGGTCAGGATCAGCCCGGGCTCCCCGCAGGCCACAATGCCATGGTAGATGAACTGCATTCCCAGCGTCGTTTTGCCTGTGCCCGGCGCCCCCTCGACCAGATTGGCCGTTTGGGGCAGGAAGCCACCGCACAGCATTTCATCCAGACCAGGTATACCTGTCTTTACTCGCTCCATTGATTCCCTCCGTAGGGCAAACCCTGCTGGCCTGTCTCCTAGCCGCGATTGGGGAATCGCGCCTACTGCACGTGTCCGGGTGCATCACCGCATCTCTCTGATGATGTGATAGATCGCTTTGACGCGGAACTGCCGATCGTCGGAGGCTTTCACGAACTGCTCCAGCATCTCACGGACGTGGCTGTCCGAGGCCAACGAGTAGACCGTCATCTCGCCCAACCGGCTTTCTTCCAGCACCCCATCCCGGGCCAGTTCGGCCAGGCCCGTGCGGATCGTCTCGACGCTGCGGCCGGCATAACGGGCGACGTTTTCGGCCGTATCCGTCGTGTGCGGATTACTGTGGAAGAAGTGCACCAGGTCCCACTTGACGAAGGAATTGACCTTCGTGCGCAGGAATTCGAGCAAGTTCGGGTCCATGTCCGCCATCAGGCGGCCGGTCAGATCGAGTTCTATCTCCTCCATAGACATCCTCCTGCTACCTTCTACGGCGCTTCCGCCCAGGCATCTGCGGTGGCCGGGCAGCGGCTACCGGGCCCTGTTGGGCCTCCAGGTCCTGCCGCATGTGGCAGTGTTTGTACTTCTTGCCGCTGCCACACCAGCAAGGGTCGTTCCGCCCCAACGTCTGCCCAGACGATCCCTGAGCCGATTGTACCTGTCGCGCTTCTCCCGGCACACCGGGGCGCACTGCCCGCAACGGTTGGCGGCGCTGCTGAACGACGGGCATCTGCGGGATCAGGAAAACCGTGCGCGCGACCGTCTCCTGGATGCGGGCCAGCAAGTCACTGTACATCTCGTGCGCTTCTTTGCGGTAGGCCACGAGCGGATTCTGCTGCCCGTAGGCGCGCAGGCCGATGCCCTCGCGCAGAGCCTCCAGATCGGTGAGGTGGCGCACCCACAGGCTATCTACCGCATGCAACATCAGTTGCCGGTCACGGAACAGCCGGCAGCCATCCACGAACGCCGCCTCGACGTGCTCCTCCACGTCGTCCGGGAGCCTGCGGAGGGGCTGCGTGGCCTCGTCGCCGGCGGGCTCTCTGCCCAAATGCTCGACCACGCGCTCATAGATCAACCGTCGCAGCGGGTCGGGGCTCTGCGCCAATGCCGCCAACGATACGTCCTCACGCACGGCCTGCCGGTACACGTCGTGTCCGATTTCCCGGTTCAGACTATCGTACACCCGTTCGGCCACCTCGGCCAGTTGCGCCTCGATCTCTTCCGGTGAGAGATTCGACCAACGGCGATAGTTAAAATCGGCGGGCAGCGGGAAGAAGGTGCGGAGTTCGTGATAGAGGCCACGCAGGTCCCAGTCCTCGGGTTCGGGGCCAGGGGCATGAGCTGCCACCAGGCGGGCTACTTCTTCCCGCACCATGCGCAACACCTGGTCGCGCAGGTCGGTCGCGGTGAGCACCTGCCGTCGCTGGGCATAGATCACCTCGCGCTGCTTGTTGACCACGTCGTCGTACTCCAGCACGTGCTTGCGGATGTCAAAGTTATAGCCTTCCACGCGCATCTGCGCCGACTCGATGGATTTGTCGAGCCAGGCGTGCTGGAGCGGCACGTCGTCGCCCATGAAGCGGCCCATCAGACCCTGGATGCGGTCGCCGCCGAAACGACGCATCAGTTCGTCTTCGAGTGAGAGGTAAAAGCGCGAGGAGCCGGGATCGCCCTGGCGGCCGGCGCGCCCGCGCAACTGGTTGTCAATGCGCCGCGCCTCGTGCCGCTCGGTGCCCAGGATGTGCAGGCCACCCAATGCCACCACGCGCTCACGGTCGGCGGCGCAATCGGCCATTGCCTCTGCCAGCACCTGTGCCCAACGCTCCGGGTACACCTGCGTCACGTCCTTCCCCTGACGCAGCAGGTCGAGGGCGCGATTCCACTGCGCCTGTGGAATCTGGGTCAGGTCGAACCCCTCCTGGCGCAGTCGCTCGCGGGCTACGCCCTCGGGGTTGCCGCCCAGCAGGATATCCACGCCGCGGCCGGCCATGTTGGTGGCGATGGTCACCGCGCCGGAGCGCCCGGCCTGAGCGATGATCACCGCCTCTTTCTCATGTTGCTTGGCATTGAGCACTTGATGGGGAATGCCCCGCTTCTGGAGCATGCGCGAGAGGCGCTCCGAAGTCTCGATGGCGATGGTGCCCACGAGCACCGGCCGCCCGGCCTCATGGAGCGCGGCAATCTCATCCACTACCGCCTTGAACTTGGCCTGCTCTTTGGCATAGACCACATCCGGCAGGTCGAGCCGCTTGAAATAGCGGCGGCTGTTTCCGTCGGGCTGCTCGTAAGTAGTCACCGTTACCGTGTGCTGCGATTCGCCAAAGGCGCTGAGACGCCCGTCCAACACCCCGGCAAAGGTGACCTCCTCGATCTCGTCCAGAGTCCGTTCGCGGGCCACCAAGTCGCCATACATAGCACGATACTCGACGTTCGTAGGCAGCACGACCACGTCCAGGTTGTAGATCTTCTGGAACTCTTCCTCTTCCGTCTTGGCTGTACCGGTCATGCCGGCCAGTTTCGCGTACATGCGGAAATAGTTCTGGAAGGTGATCGTGGCGTAGGTGAGGCTTTCGCGCTGCACCCGCACTCCTTCCTTGGCTTCGATGGCCTGGTGCAACCCCTCGGAGAAACGCCGCCCGTACATCAGCCGGCCGGTGAACTCGTCCACGATGATGACCTCGCCGTCCTTGACGATGTAGTCTTTGTCGCGTTTGAGGGTGACGTGGGCTCGCAGGGCGTTATCCAGATAGGGGAGCATGTGGGCGTGCTTGGGGTCGTAGATGCTCTCGCCGGGGGCGATCTCGGGCAACATCTGCTCGACGCGCTCGACGCCGCGCTCGGTGAGCGTGACGATCTGCGTGCGCTCCTCCAGCACGTAAT
Source organism: Anaerolineae bacterium (assembly GCA_034432855.1). Taxonomy (GTDB): domain Bacteria; phylum Chloroflexota; class Anaerolineae; order B4-G1; family B4-G1; genus DAOUBA01. The sequence goes on from DAOUBA010000071.1 coordinate 4,949, forward strand.
CGCCGTCGGGCTGCTGGGCTGCAACGCTGGCGGCGCTGCTGGGACGCAGGCGGCGCACGATCTCGGCAAAGCGCCGATAAAGTTCAGAGGATTCCTCCGCCGGACCGGAGATGATGAGCGGCGTGCGCGCCTCGTCAATCAGGATGTTGTCCACCTCGTCCACGATGGCATAGTGCAGTTCCCGCTGCACGCACTCGCTCAGATCGCGCGCCATGTTGTCGCGCAGGTAGTCGAAGCCGAACTCGTTGTTGGTGCCGTAGGTAATGTCGGCCAGGTATGCCTCGCGCCGCGAGACCGGGCGCAGGTTCAGGAAGCGATCGTCCGCCGAGGGGTAATCGGGATCGAAGAGGAAGGAGCCGCGGTTGGGATCGGCAGCCGCCGACTGGATCACTCCCACCGAGAGGCCCAGCGCGTGGTAGATCGGACCCATCCACTGCACGCCAAATTTGGAGAGGTAGTCATTAGGCGTGACCAGGTGGGCGCCTTTTCCCTCCAATGCGTTGAGGTACAGGGGCAGCGTGGCGACGAGCGTCTTGCCCTCGCCGGTCTTCATCTCGGCAATCTTGCCCTGATGGAGGATGATGCCGCCCATCAGTTGTACGTCGTAATGACGCATGCCGATCGTGCGGCGGCCCGCCTCGCGCACCGCCGCGAAGGCCTCGACCAGGAGGTCATCGAGCGTTGCGCCTTGAGCCAGACGACCGCGAAACTCGTCGGTCTGGGCGCGCAACGCCGCATCGTCCAGTGCCTGGAACTGGGGCTCAAGCGCATTGATGCGCTCGACCACCTTTTGCAGTCGGGCGATCTCGCGCTGGCCGGAATCGCCAGCGATCCTGGAGAAGAAACTTCGCAGTGTCATCTGATTCCCTCAAGTGGGCGCACTCATTATAACCCGCAGGGGATGGAATTGCAAATGTGGATCGGGGGATGTAGCGCCGGAATCCCTATTCCGGCGCTTGCCGATCCCCTCTGACAATGCTATACTCGGCGGCAGAATGGCTGCCTCGAATCCGATTCTCGTGATCTCCGCCGACCGGCAGACGCGCGCGCTGCTCGCCGCGCAGATCGGCGAGGAGACCAACTGTGACGTGGTCAGTGCACCGGGAGTGAACGAGGCGCTGGGCCTGGTCAAGATCGTCGGTGTGTCGCCGGCGCTGCTCGTCGCGGATGCCGGCCCCGAGATGACAGCCCAGGACGTGGAGCGGTTGATGGAAGGAGCGCCTGGCGTGCCACTGGTGTTGTGCGTGAGTGCGCTGCGGCGCTCTGAGTTCGATCCCCTGCGCGAACGTTGTGCGGCTTATCTGACCCGGCCGGTGAGCGTCGGTGAGGTTGCCCGGGCCGCCACGCAGGCGCTGCACAGTCGCCAGGATTAACCCCAAGATACACACGGACCGGCCATGCAGGATTGTGAACGGGCAGGGATTCAGCGGAATTCGATAGGCAACTGTTAGCCCCCCGATAGGCAGCGCGGCTGGGAATATTGTATCCTGTAACCAGTTTGCAGACTGAGGAGGAATCGAGTGAAACCAGGACGGATACATCCCAGCCTGTCCATCGCTCTGCTCATTGCCACATTGGGAGTCTCGCTCACGGCTTGCGGCAAGTCAACCCTGGCGCAAAGTGTGCCTGACGGCGCACAGGCCGGCGATCTGCTCCTCGAGCCGTGCACCTACGAGGCAGGCAAGGTCGAGTACAAGGCCGACTGTGGCACGCTGGTCGTGCCGGAGAACCGCGCCCAACCCGCTTCGCGCCTGATTGCGCTGCCGGTCGTGCGCGTCCGCGCCACCGGTCCCAATCCCGCCGAACCGATTCTCTGGCTCGGCGGTGGGCCGGGAAACAGCAACATCGGCTTCGATTACCGGCCATCGCTGCTGGAGAAACACGACTTCATCATGGTGGGCTACCGCGGCGCCGACGGCTCCGTGGTGCTGGACTGCCCCGAGGTCAACCGGGCCATCACGGGTGTGGGCGATGACGCGCTCAGCGACGCCTCGCTCGACCACGTGGCCGGCGCGATGCACGCCTGCGCCGAACGGCTGCAGGCGGAAGGCGTCGACCTGGCGGGCTACACCATCCCCGAAGTGGTCGAAGACATGGAGGCCGCGCGGATCGCGCTGGGCTACGAGCGGGTCAACCTGCTCAGCGCAAGTTACGGCACGCGCGTCGCCCAAATCTACGCCTATCTGCACCCCGCAAGCGTCTACCGCTCGGCGATGGTCGCCGTCAACCCACCCGGCCACTTCGTCTGGGAGCCGGAGACGATCGACGCGCAGATCGAGCACTACGCCGCCCTGTGCGCCCGGGACGCCGCGTGCAGCGCCCGCACGCCCGACCTGGCGGAGTCGGTGCGCACCGTGGCCCACGCCATGCCGCGCCGGTGGCTCTTCCTGCCCATCAACCCTGGCAAGGTCAGGGTCGTCACCTTCACGCTGTTCTTTCACCGCAATACCGCCGCCATGGTTTTCGACGCCTACCTGGCCGCCGAGGCGGGCGACCCCAGCGGGCTGGCGCTGATGGCGCTGGCCTACGATTTCGTCATGCCCTCGGTCTCCATTTGGGGCGACCTGCTGGCCAAGGGCGGCGTTGACTACGATTCCTCCCGCGATTACGCATCCGAACTGGACCCGCCGGACGCCATCCTGGGTTCGCCGATGGGGAAGCTGATCTGGGTCGCCGGGTCCAGGGGATGGCCGCTCCAGGCTTCACGCGATGATCTGCGCCAGATCCACATCTCGGAAGTGGAGACTTTGCTGGTGAGCGGCAGCGTGGACTTTTCGACCCCGGCCCAGTTTGCCACGGATGAGCTGCTGCCATACCTGACAAATGGCCGCCAGGTCATCCTGGCCGAGATGGGCCACACGAACGACTTGCGCGGCGCGCAGCCGGAGGCGACCGAGCGGCTGCTGAACAGTTTCTTCGACACTGGCATGGCCGACGATTCGTTGTATACGTACAAACCAATGGACTTTGCCGTCGGGATGGGCTTCCCGGCGCTGGCCAAGATCGGGCTGGGAGCGGCGGCGGCGCTGACTGTCGTCGTGGCGGTGGTAATCTGGCTCGGCGCGCGCAGAATCGCGCGGCGGCGCGCAACGCGGACAGCAGCGCAACGTATAGTATAGCGATTTGCTCAACGCCAAGGAGGCAAGAATGAAAATCACAATTCTCAACGGCAACCCCAACGCGGGGAACACGCCCTTCGACACGTACCTGGCCCGCCTGGCCGAGACGCTCATCACGGCGGGGCACCAGGTGACCTCGTTCACGCTGCGCGATATGAACATCAAGCACTGCGCGGGCTGCTGGGGCTGCTGGGTCAAGACGCCCGGCGAGTGCGTCACCCACGACGACCAGGTGGAGGTGTGCCGCGCGGCCATCAACGCCGATTTCGTGCTGCTGGCGTCGCCGGTCATCATGGGTTTCGTCAGTGCCGTGCTGAAGAAAACGGTGGAAAAGCTCATCCCGCTCATCCACCCCTACGGCGCGGTGGTCCAGGGGGAAGCGCACCACCTGGCCCGCTACGACCGCTACCCGCTGCTGGGGCTGCTGCTCGAAAAGCGCGGCGATGCAGACGACACGGATATCCAAGTCATTTCCGACATCTTCAGCCGCACGGCGCTCAACTTCAAGAGTCAACTGGCGTTCACAGAACTGACGAGCACACCCGCCGACGCCGTCGCGGAGAGCATCGCCAGCGCCCGCCCGCTGCCCCACTGGACGACGCCCCTCAAGCCCACAGCCGCCGCGCCCGACGTGCGGCGCTACGCCGGCCCGCCGCCCACACGCCTGACTTTCTTCAACGGCTCGCCGCGCGGCAAGACGGGGAATACCCAATTCCTCGTGGAGCAGTTTCTTGGCGGGTTCGAGGCCAACCCGGGACGCAGCCACGAGACCCATTACCTGAACCACGCGGGCGACGCCGAGCGCTTCCGGCAGGCGTTTGCCGAGGCCGAACACGTGCTGCTGGGCTTTCCCCTGTACGCCGACGCCATGCCGGGGATGGTCAAGGCCTTCATCGAAACGCTGGAGCCATTCTGCGGGCGGGCGAATAACCCCTCCATCGGCTTCCTCGTCCAGTCAGGCTTCCCGGAGGCCGCGCACTCCCGCTACGTCGAGCGCTACCTGGAGCGGCTGGCCCAGCGGCTGGGCTGCCCTTATACCGGGACGATCGTCAAGGGCGGCGGCGAGGGCGTGCGCGCGATGCCGCCGGAGAAGAACCGTGCGCTCTTCGAGACACTGCGGCAACTTGGAGCCACGTATGGACAGACCGGCCAATTCGACCCCGCGCTGCTGGCGCGGCTCGCCAGGCCGGAGCGCTTCCCAAAGTGGATGGCGCCCGTGTTCCAGATGCTGCTCAAGACCAAGATCGCCAACATGTACTGGGACAACCCGCTCAAAGAGAACGGCGCGTACGAGCGGCGGTTTGCGCGGCCGTATGCCCAATAGCTTTCTGGAAAGGAGACCCATGTCAAAATCCATCATCATCATCGGCGCCGGCATCGCCGGCCTCTCAGCCGGGTGCTACGGCCAGATGAACGGCTACGAGACGCAGATTTTCGAGATGCACGATAAACCCGGCGGCCTATGCACATCGTGGAAGCGGAAGGGCTACACCTTCGACGGCTGCATCCACTGGCTGGTCGGCTCTGGGGCCGGCTCCAGTTTCAACCGCATCTGGCAGGAACTCGGCGCGGCGCAGGGCCGCCAGATGGTGGACCACGACGAATTCATGCGCTACCGGGGGCCGGACGGCAAGGACTTTGTGCTCTACACCAACGTGGACCGGCTGGAGCGCCACATGAAGGAACTCGCGCCGGCCGACGCCAAGATCAGCGCCGAGTTTTGCGCGGCCATCCGCCGCCTGACCGCGCTCGGCCGGCTGGGGCAGAGCAGCAGAATCCGGGCGCTCTTCCAGATGATCCCATTCATGCTGACCATGGCCCGCTATCGCAAAACCTCGATCCAGGACTTTTGCCGCCACCTCCGCGACCCCTTCCTGCGCCAGGCGCTAACCGCGTTGTGGGACATGCCCGACTTTCCGCTCATCGGACTGCTGATAACGCTGGGATGGATGCACAACAAGGACGCCGGCTATCCCATCGGCGGGTCACTCGAGTTTGCGCGCGCCATCGAAAAGCGCTACCTCGACCTGGGCGGCCAAATCCACTACAAGTCGCGGGTGGCGAAAATCCTGGTCGAAGAGTTCCCCCTCCCCGCATCGGGGAGGGGACAGGGGAGGGGTCGCGCCGTGGGCGTGCGGCTGACCGATGGCAGCGAGCACCGCGCCGATATCGTCATCTCCGCCGCCGACGGTCACGCCACCATCTTCGATATGCTCGAGGGCAGGTACATCAACGATACCATCAAGGGCTACTATGAGACCCTGCCCATCTTCCCGCCGATCATCCAGGTTTCGCTTGGCGTCGCGCGCGATCTATCGCACGAGCCGCACGCGGTCACCTACGCGCTCGAACAGCCGATCACCATCGCCGGCGCGGAACGCAAGACGCTGGGCGTGAAGCATTACTGCTACGATCCCACCCTGGCGCCCAAGGGCAGGTCAGTGGTGGAAGTGATATTCCCGTCCAACTATGCCTACTGGAGGGCGCTGGCCGAGGACCGCGAACGCTACGAGGCGGAGAAGAAGGACATCGCTCTCAAGGTCATCGCGCAGTTGGAGCAGCGCTACCCCGGCATCACCGGCCAGATCGAGGTGGTGGACGTGGCGACGCCGCTGACCACCGAACGCTACACCGGCAACTGGCAGGGTTCGGTGGAGGGCTGGCTGATCACGACCAAGACGATGGGAATGATGATGCCGGGCAAAGGGATGAGCAAGACGCTGCCGGGGCTGGAGAATTTCTACATGGTCGGGCAGTGGGTGGAGCCGGGCGGCGGCCTGCCCCCGGCGGCGCAGTCGGGGCGGCGCATCATCGAGCGGCTGTGTAAGCAGGACGGCAAACCGTTTACGGCGACGCTCCCGTAGCGCGGCCTCTGTCCGCAACCCAATCTAACACCGATTGACCAGCAAAATCGGACGCAGTCCCTCGGCCCAGGCGCGGATGGCGTCCCAGTCGCGCCAATCCCCCTCGACCGAGCCGACCATCCTGGCGATGGTGCGGTCGAAGAACGAGAGTTTGCTGTAATCCATCTTTCCAGCGAACAGTCCCTCGCTCACCGGCGTCACCAGCGCGCGCACCGGCGCGAGATAAGTCGCGGCTTCCTGGCGTCTTTCGGGCGTGTCTTCTTTCAGAAAGCCGCTCACCTGGAAGTAGGCCACCGGCATCGTCTTCAGTGCGTCCTGATGCTGCTCTACGAACCTGACCGCTTCCGGCAGCCAGCGCCCCATCCGAATTGCGCTGCCTACAACAACCGCGCTGTAACCACCCAGGTCGCTCACTTCCTTCGCCAGGCGTACGTCCACCGACACGCCGCCCGCGCACAGCACCTGACCGATGGCCTCGGCCACCTCGCCGGTTGAGCCGGCCCTGCTGGCATACGCTATCAAGATTCTACCCACCGTGTCACCTCCACAGGTTGATTCAGGGTACTCCACGTGAGGCCGCGCCGTCGCCAGCGCGCCCAGGCCACAACAGGTCAGCACCCCCATTCCAGCCGCGCCGCCCAGCAGCCCGATAAACCGTCTTCGCGTGATCCCCTTCGATTCGGGCATTTGCCTTCCCCGTGACAGTGATAACCGCATAACGGAACAGCCCGCAGTGCTATTCGGAGCACCATTGTCGCATCATCTTCGAGGTTTGTCAATCGCCGGTCAATCATTTGACAGAACTCTCCCTCCCCCACAAGTTACGATACTTTGACATCTTGGCCCGTTCATTGTATACTGCCCCTGGCTTCGGGACGAGGTCCCAGCCGGGCGCCGGCCAGCCTTCCAGACCATGCGTGTAGAGGCTGGCCTTTTTGTGAAGATGAAGACGATCCAGGAACTCACCAACGAGATGAACCGCTTCGTGGCGGCGATGGGTTGGTACGACGACGCTTCGCCGTGCCCCCAGACGCCGCGCAACATCGCCATCTCGCTGGCGCTCGAGGCCGCGGAGGTGCTGGAACACTACCAGTGGGATGAGCAGGCCCACGCCGATGCACTGGCCGGAGAACTGGCCGACGTGGCGCTCTACCTCCTGCAACTGGCCTATCTGACCGGCATAGACCTGGAGCAGGCGATCTTGGACAAACTGGCGGTCAACTATGGGCGGGACTGGGACAGGAAAACGTGAAGATCCTTGCCGTCAGCGATCAGGTGGCTAACACCCTGTATAGTCCACGCATCTGCGAACGCTTTGGCAACGTGGAGATGGTACTCTCGTGCGGCGACCTGCCCTATTCCTATCTGGAATATATCATGTCCATGTTGAACGTACCGGGCTTCTTCGTGCACGGCAACCACGACCGGCCCGAGCATCTGGTCAGTGGACATACGTTGACCAAGCCGGAAGGATGGGTCAATCTGGATGGAAGGACGGTCGAGGTCAACGGCATTCTGCTGGCCGGATTGGAGGGATGTCTGCGCTACAAACCCAACGCGCCTTACCAATACACCGAGACAGAGACACTACTCAGAATCTGGCGAATGGTACCGGCCCTGTTGATCAATCGCGTGCGCTATGGCCGCTATCTCGACATTCTCGTCACACACGCCCCACCGTTCGGCATCCACGACGCGGACGATCTGCCGCATCGTGGCTTCAGGGCGCTGCTTGGCTTCATGGCCCGTTTCCGGCCGCGCTATCTGCTGCACGGTCACAAGCACACCTATAAACCGGAAACCTGGTGTACACATTATCTCGATACCAAAGTCATCAACGTCTATCCTTTCCGCTTGATCGAAACAGAAAATGAGCCGAACCAGTGAGATTCTGGCCCAATCAGATTACAGCGACGCACGCCGCAAAGCATTCTGGAACGAGGTCCTGGCATTCGTCAACCGCCGTCCCAATCGGCTGCTCTCCTGGGATGAGGTGCGCGATAAACTCGGCGTGCGCGGGCAAATCTACCGTGGGGTGCAGCCCGTGCCGCTGAACAAAATCATCGGCAGCGTGGGGCGTTATCGGGACTTTGACCGTGCCTTTATGCCCGTGCAACGGGAGACGGCAGACCGCTGGCGTTCGATCGCCAGAGCGCACTATGACGACATCGGGTTGCCGCCGGTCAAGTTGTACAAGGTAGGAGAGGTCTATTTCGTCCTCGACGGCAACCACCGCGTCTCGGTCGCCCGCGAACAGGGCCGGGAGTTCGTGGACGCCGAGGTGATCGAGGCCGACACCCGGGTGCCGGTCGGAGCCGACCTGGACGCCGACAACCTGGAGATCAGGGGCGAATACGCCCGTTTCCTCGAGCGCACGCGGCTCGACGAGTTGCGCCCCGATCAGCATATCGAGTTCACTATCGGCGGTGGGTACGAACGGCTGTTGGAACACATCGCCGTGCACCGCTACTTTATGGGCCTGGAGCAGGAGCGCCCCATCCCGGAAGATGAGGCAATTTGTGACTGGTACGATAACCTCTATATGCCGCTGGTACAGATCATCCGCGAGAAAGGCATCCTGGCCGATTTTCCCGGCCGCACCGAGGCCGATCTGTATCTGTGGATCATGGATCACCAGCACTACCTGCGCGAGCAGTGTGGCCCTACGTTGAGTACCGCACAGGCCGCCGAGCATTTTGCCGAGCACTATACCACCCGGCCGCTCAAGCGCCTATGGCATACGATCCGCGACGTGTTGGCCGGCATGAGCGGCAGAGCCGTCGAAGAGGCCGCGATTGCCGAGGTGTGCGCTCTCGGTGATCAAACCCATCCGCTGGAGGAGCAATGAAAGTCACCCCGCGCAGCAAAGACTATTCCCGCTGGTATACCGATGTGGTTCAGATGGCCGATCTGGCCGACTATGCCCCGGTCAAGGGCTGCATGGTGATCAAGCCCTACGGCTACGCCCTGTGGGAGAATATCAAGGAGGGCCTCGACCGACGCTTCAAGGCCACCGGCCACGTCAACGCCTACTTCCCGCTCTTCATCCCCATGAGTTTCATCCAGAAGGAAGCTGAGCACCTGGAGGGGTTCTCGCCCGAACTGGCGGTCGTCACCATCGGCGGCGGCAAGCAATTGGAGGAACCGCTCGCCGTGCGTCCGACCTCGGAGACGATCATCGGCCACATGTACGCCAAGTGGATCCAGTCCTATCGCGACCTGCCCCTGTTGATCAACCAGTGGGCCAATGTAGTACGCTGGGAAATGCGCACGCGTCTGTTCCTGCGCACGACCGAGTTCCTGTGGCAGGAGGGGCACACTGCCCACGCCACTGCAAAGGAGGCAGAGGAGGAAACGCTGCGCATGCTCGACGTGTACCGCGAGTTCGCCGTCGAGGATGCCGCGATCCCGGTCATTCCCGGGCGCAAGAGCGAGAGCGAAAAGTTTGCCGGCGCCGTAGCCAGTTACACCATCGAGGCAATGATGGGGGATTGTAAGGCGCTTCAGGCTGGCACCAGTCACTTCCTGGGCCAGAACTTTGCCCGGGCGTTCGACATCAAGTTCCTCGACGAGAACAACGAACTGCAATACGCCTGGACGACGAGTTGGGGCGTGAGCACGCGCATGGTCGGGGCCGTGGTGATGGTGCACGGCGACGATCAGGGGTTGATCCTGCCGCCCAAACTGGCCCCCATTCAAGTTGTCGTCGTCCCCATCTGGAAGAGCGACGAAGAGCGTGCCCTGGTGCTGGAGGCTGCGTCACGTGCCGAGGCGCTCCTGCGTGACAGCGTGCGCGTGCGCGTAGATCGCCGCGAGGGGCTTTCACCTGGCTGGAAGTTCAACGACTGGGAGATGCGCGGAGTGCCCCTGCGCATCGAAATCGGCCCCCGCGATGTGCGGCATGACCAGGTAACGCTGGCCCGCCGGGATGTCCCCGGCCGCGAGGGCAAGAGCGCTGTCCCTCTCTCCGGCCTGGCAGGCGCAGTGCAGGAAACCCTGGCGATGATCCAGGCCGATCTCTACCGCCGCGCGCTCGACTTCCGCGAGGCGCACACCTGCGATCCCAAAGATTATGCCGAGTTCAGGCAGGTCGTGGACGAGGGCTTCGCCTATTCCTGGTGGTGCGGAGATCCGACCTGCGAGGCGCAGATCAAGGAGGACACCAAAGCCACGGTACGCTGTATCCCGCTGGAGCAGGAACCCGGCAAAGGCCGATGTATCTATTGCGGAAAAGATGCCACCGAGCGGGCCATTTTTGGACAGGCGTACTAGGGACTGGGGACTGGGGGCCAGGGCTGGGGAAGTGACGTAGTGGATTACAGCGCAAGCCCCTAACCCAGACAAGCCGGATCAAAAACCACCAGGGGCACAAAGGACACCAAGGATACCATTGTGTCCTGCGTGTGACCGTAGTGTCCTTTGTGGCAAATCCTTGCCCAAGGAGGCATTACTATGAAGTGTAGTTCCATCGTTGCGACTTCTCTGGTGGGCCTCATTGCAGCCTGTACGCCTGTGGTGGCTCCTATCCCTACTCTTGTGCCCCTTGCCTCGCCCGTACCTGCCGCCACGCCGACTGCAGTGCCCACCGCTGTGCCGACCCCGCTGCCGCCCAAAGAGTTCATCATCTGCCAGGCGGAGGAGCCCAATACCCTGTTCATCTATAGCCAGCCGTCGCTTGCGGCTCAGAACGTGCTTGAGGCAATCTACGACGGCCCTATTGACACCCGCTCGTACCAGTTCCAGCCGGTGATCTTGGAAAAGATCCCCAGCCTGGCCGACGGGGATATGGCCTTGCGCATCGTCCAGGTGGGCGAAGGCAGCAAGATTATGGACGTCAACGGCCTGGTGTTGGACCTGCTTCCCGGCGTTACCGTTCTGGACACCGATGGTCAGAAGGTCACGTTTGCATCGGGCCAGGTGATTATGATGACACAGATGGTGGTGACGTTTACGCTGCGTGCCAGCCTCACCTGGGCCGACGGACAGCCGCTGACCGCGTATGACTCTCGCTATTCTTACGAGTTGGCTGGTGAATTCGATCATCCTTCTCTGCGCCTGCTCTGGCAACGCACTCAGAGGTACGACGTGGTAGACGAGCGCACCGTCGTGTGGACCGGCATTCCCGGGTATCGGGACCCCTTCTACGTCACGAACTTTTACCACCCGTTGCCCCGGCATGCGTGGGGTCAGGTGTCCGCTGGCTTTCTGCTCAGCGCCGAAATCGCCCAGCGCAAACCCCTCGGATGGGGGCCCTTCTCCGTCGAGGAGTGGGTGGCCGGCGACCACATCACCCTGGTGCGCAACCCACACTACTTCCGCGCCACCGAGGGATTGCCCTATCTCGACCGCGTCACTTTCCGCTACGTAAACAACCTACACCAGGCGCTCGACTGGCTGGCGGCAGGCCAGTGCGACCTCATTGCCCAAGATGTGATAGAAAGCAGTGAGGACATCACGCCGCTGTTGATAGCGGCCCAGAACGGTCAGGCACAACTGCTCTTCTCATCCAGCAGCGAATGGGAGCACCTGGACTTTGGCATCCAGCCGGCAGGTTGGGTGCGTCGCCCGAATTTCCTCGGTGATGTGAGGGTGCGCCAGGCTATTGCGCAGTGTGTGGACCGCGAACGCATCGCACGCGAGGCGCCGCTCTATGGGGAGGCCGTTGTCGCCGATAGTTACGTTGCCCCTGAGCATCCGCTCTACGCCGGAGAGCGGCTGCGGCATTGGGCGTACAATCCAGCCGCCGGCGGTTCGCTGTTGGACGAGGTGGGCTGGCGTGACAAGGATGGCGACGGCATCCGCGAGGCTCGCGGTGTGACGGGCAGTACCAGCCTCACACCGTTCACCGTCACTCTGCTCACGACAACCGATTATCCACCGCACGAACGGACGGCGCACATTCTGGCCGAGAATCTGGCCGCATGCGGTATCGGGCTGGCAGTAGAATACCTTCCGCCAGAAGAGTTCTTTGCCGATGGCCCCGATGGCCCGGTTTTCGGACGCCAGTTCGACCTGGCGCTTTTCTCCTGGCAGAACGATCTCGATGCACCGTGCGGGCTCTACCTTTCCAGCGCCATCCCGGGCCCCGAGAACTGGTGGATGGCCCCGACGAACAACCCCGGCTATGTCAGCACCGGGTACGACGCGGCCTGCCAGGCGGCACTGAACGCGCTGCCCAGGACGGACGATTACGCGCGCTTTCACCGTGAGGCGCAGCGCATCTTCTCCGAGGACCTCCCGGTACTGCCGCTCTACTTCGTGCCCAAGGTGGTCGCCGTACGCCCAGGAGTGACCGGCGTCGTGCTGGACCCCGGCGAGTTTCTGGAGTTGTGGAATGTCGAGGCGTTCGATACAACTCGGATCACAGGACAGTAACGGATCGCAGGACGGTAACGGATTGGTCGGATGACAGAGTTGTTTTTCAAAGAACTGACCGGGGAGACGCTGGGGGCATATTACGTTGTGTACAACGGTACCGGGCGCACCTATCCCGAGTTCGTCTACGAGAACGGAATGGTGAACGTGTTGGGGCAGAAGGGGGTGCGCTATCTGCGGCAGCCAGAATATCAGATCATGTACAAGGAATATTTGGTAGGCGTACAGCGGCTCGACATTTTGCTCCTGGACGAGAAGGTTGCAGTCGAGTGCAAAGTGGCATCCCGTTTGGAACGTATCCACAAGGCGCAACTCTTTTCGTATATGAAGACGGTCGGGGCGCGCGTGGGGTTGCTGCTCAACTTTGGTGGGCCGGAGCCGGAGTTCGAACGGCTGTACTTTGATCCAGAACGACAGGCCGGGTACGAGCCAGGATTTCAGCCGCTGGACGAGTTGCCGGAGGGGTTGCTCTACCCAGAAGTGACGGGAGAGGTACTGGGCGCGGCGGTCGAGGTGCACCGCGCTTTGGGGCCGGGGTTCATTCACCGCATCTATGCCAATGCCTGCCACTACGAGTACCGGCTGCGTGGCGTTAGCGCAGAGCCGCGCAAAGAGTACCACGTGATCTTTCAGGGCGAGAGCATCGGCGCCCTAAAGTTCAACCACTTTGTAGTCGAAGGCGCCGTCATGCACTTTCCAGTTGCCATCCGCGACGTAACTGACGTGAGCGTGCACAATCTCAAAGATTGGATGCGCCACCAGGGCATCCGTCTGGGCGTCTTGACCAACTTTTACGACACCGCCATCCGTCCCGTATTCCTGCGCCTATGATCCATTGCTGTCCCGAAATCCGCATTCACGCCCATGATCCGTTGCTGTCCTGAAATCCGCATTCACGCCCATGATCCGTTGCTGTCCTGAAATCCGCGTTCTTGCCCGCGTGGTCAAATCTGGACACGCCGCAGGCCAGGCCCTCGTCTCTCCTGAACCTGTCGGCTTCCTGGGCAGTGTGGACCCGGATACGGGCGTGGTTATCGAGACCGGCCATCCGCTCGCCGGCCAATGCGTGGCCGGACGCGTGCTTGTTTTCCCCACCGGCAAGGGCAGCACCGTCGGCTCCTACACCCTCTACCGGCTGGCGCGCAACGGCTTGGCCCCGGCGGCCATCGTCAACGCCCAGGCCGACCCGGTCGTGGCCGTCGGCGCCATCATCGCCGGAATCCCTATGGTGGACCAGGTGGACATATCGCGCATCCGCACCGGCGACCGGGTAGAGATACGCGGAGAACAAGTCATCATCCGGTCCGCATCCCCATAGGACTCGCTCTTGTCTCCTGGGTAAAACCGTGTACAATGATTGGCGTTCCCCCGTGCGGGCGAACGCCGTTTTTGTGCAGACGATGGCCCATCTCGACGCTTACAACCGCCCCATCAGTTACCTGCGCGTCTCGGTGACCGACCGCTGTAACCTGCGCTGCATCTACTGCATGCCGCCGCAGGGGGTGCCCTGGCGCCCGCACGCCGACATCCTGCGCTACGAGGAAATCGAGACGATCGTGCGCGCGGCAGCCGAATTGGGTGTGAGCAAGGTACGCCTCACCGGCGGCGAGCCGCTGGTGCGCCCCGATGTGATCGAATTGGCGCGTATGCTGGCGCGCATCCCCGGCGTGGACGACCTGGCGATGACGACCAACGGTATTCTGCTGGCCAGTTACGCCGCCGACCTCGCCGCTGCCGGGTTACGGCGGGTCAATGTCAGCCTGGATACGCTACAACCGGAGCGATTCGGACACATCACCCGCGGCGGGCATCTGGGAGATGTGCTGGCCGGCATCGAAGCGGCCCAGCGGGCAGGACTGACGCCAATCAAGATCAACACCGTCGTCGTGCGTGGGATGAACGAGGACGAGGTGCTGGATTTCGCACGCAAGACGCGGGATGCAGCCTGGCACGTGCGCTTCATCGAACTGATGCCGGTGGGCAACGGCGGGCTGATAGATGAAGACTGGCGGGCGCGGGTCGTGACGGCGGCGGAGATCAAGCACGAGATCGAAGCTGCGCTGGGCCCCCTGCGGCCGGCCAAAATGAGCGTCGGCGGAGGGCCCGCGCGCTACTATTGCCTGCCGGGCGCACAAGGCACGCTGGGCTTCATCACCCCGATCAGTGAGCATTTCTGCTACCATTGCAATCGCTTACGCCTCACCGCCGATGGCCGCCTGCGACCCTGCTTGCTTTCGGAACAGGAGATTGACCTGCGCACACCGTTACGCCAGGGGGCAGACGTGGCCCAGATCAAGGCGCTGATCCTCCAGGCCATCGAGAGCAAACCGCCGGAGCACCGCCTGGACGAGCAGATACCGCCAGGCCTGGCCATGTCGCAGATCGGAGGGTAACCTTGTCCGCCAGAAACAATCACACAGCAAGTCCACGCGCCACGCTGTACCTGGTCGCCACCCCCATCGGCAACCTGGGCGATATCACCCTGCGCGCGCTGGAGACGCTGCGCACGGTAGACGTCATCGCCAGCGAAGACACGCGCAAGACCGGGCTCTTGCTCAAACACTTTGGCATCCAGAAGCCGCAGGTCTCTTTCTACGAGTACAATGAGGAGCGCGCCGGGCGTAGGATTATCGCTATGCTAGAGGCGGGCCAGTCGGTTGCGCTCGTCACCAACGCCGGCACCCCCGGCATCTCCGACCCCGGTTTTACGCTCGTGCGGCGCGCCATCGAAGCCGGCACCTCGGTGACGATGATCCCCGGCCCCAGCGCGCTTCTAATGGCCGTGGTGCTTTCCGGGCTGCCGACGCACAGTTTCACCTTTCGCGGCTTTCCCCCACACAAGCGTGGCCCACGACGCCGCTTCCTCGCCGTGGATCAGGATTCACCGCACACGCTGATCTACTATGAAAGCCCGTCCCGTATCAAGCGGCTCCTGCAAGACGCGCTCGACGTGCTGGGCGACCGGCCTGCCGCCGTCGCCAACGATCTGACCAAGATGTTCGAGACGATCCACCGGGGCCAACTATCCGAACTCGTCACGCTGTACGAGACGATCGAGCCGCGCGGCGAGTACGTCCTGGTCGTCGCCGGGGCCGAATCGGATTGAGGATGAACACCAGCCTGCAACTATCCCACGGCTCACTCGATTTCCCCGTCTTTCTACCCGACGCCACGCGCGGCGTTGTGCGTGGCGTAGATAGCGCCGACCTCGAGGCTTGTGGCGTGCAGTCGGTCGTGATGAACACCTTTCACCTGATGCAGCACCCCGGCTCTTCCACCATCCAGGCGCTGGGTGGGTTGCACCGGATGTTCGGCTGGTCGCGCCCCATCTTTACCGATTCGGGCGGCTTTCAGGTCTATTCGCTCATCCGCCAGAACCCGGCCCACGGCAGCCTGACCGCAAAGGGAGCCATCTTCCGCCCCGATGGCTCGTCGCGCAAATTCATCCTCACACCGGAAAAGAGCATCCAGCTCCAGATTGCCTACGGCGCCGACGTGCTCTTCTGCCTCGACGATTGCACCCACGTCGCCGACCCACCGGAGACGCAGCGGGAATCCGTCAAGCGAACGATCCACTGGGCGCGGCGCTCGAAGGCCGAGTTCGAGCGGCTGGTCGAACAGAAGGGATTGGCCTCCGAGGAGCGCCCGCTGCTGTTCGCCGTGATCCAGGGCGGTGGGGAGCGCGCCCTGCGCCGCGAGTGCGCCGAGGCGCTGCTCGAGATCGGCTTCGACGGCTTTGGTTACGGCGGCTGGCCGCTCGACGAGCAAGGATATCTCCTGACCGATCTGCTGGCCTATGTACGCGAACTCGTGCCGCCGGAGTATCCGCTGCACGCGCTGGGCGTCGCCCACCCGGCCAACGTGGTCGCCTGTGCGCGGCTGGGGTACGATCTTTTCGATGGTGCCATGCCCACGCGCGACGCGCGTCACGGACGGCTCTACGCCTTCCTCTCGGACGAGTTGGAGGGCGAGTGGTTCGCCTATACCTACGTTCACGACCGCAAACACGTCAAGGCCGATGCGCCCATCTCTCGCTTCTGCGATTGCCTGTGCTGTACACGCTACTCATTGGGCTATCTGCACCACCTGTTCAAGATCGGCGACAGCCTGTACGCGCGGCTTGCCACCCTCCACAACCTGCGCTTTATGGTTCAACTGACCGAACGAATCCGTAGGTCACATTGAAAACACGATACGTCCAATGACCTTTGTGTCCGTCGTGTCCTTTGTGGTAGAAGAATGGATGAACTGGCTACACTCGTCGAAGCCGTGCTGAGCAGCCCCAAGTATGCGACGGTCGCGCCCGATTTCGTCCGCACGATCGGCGCTCGGGAACTCGCCCACCGGCGCAGTCTGAAGGAGGCTGTCAAGGCGACCAAGAACAAGTTGCACCAGGTCGGCGGGGCATATCTCGGCGGCCGGCTGGATTACGCTGCCTGGCTTGCTCACCTGCGTATGGCCTACCAGAGCGGCGATCAGGCCGCGTTCCGCCGCGCCTGCGTGAGCGTGATGCGTCATCACGCATCCACAAAGGAACGGTTGCCCATTCTGGACACATTCTACGCGACGACGCTGGCGGGCCTGCCGCCGATCCGCTCGGTGCTCGATGTTGCCTGCGGGCTGAACCCGCTCGCCATCCCCTGGATGGGGCTGCCGCCGGACGTCGAGTACTATGCTTGCGACATCTACCGTGACATGGTAGACTTTATCGGTGGGTTTCTGGCACTGATCGGGATACGCGGCGGCGTCGAAGCGTGCGACCTGATCCATACCCCGCTTCCACACCGGGTTGACCTCGCACTTGTGCTCAAAACCATCCCGTGCCTGGAGCAAATAGACAAATCCGCCGGGCAGCGGTTGCTGGAGGGACTCAATGCCCCCTACATCCTCGTCTCCTTCCCGGCGCGCAGCCTGGGCGGACGCGACAAAGGGATGCCCGTCAACTATGAGGAGCACTTCCGCGAGTTGATCGCGGGCAAAGGTTGGACAGTCTGCCGCTTCGAGTTCGCCACCGAATTGGCCTTTCTGGTCGGCAAGTGATCACACTTGTCTCCGGGTGCCGTTGTGCTACACTATAGCCTTGCCCTCTGCTGGCGGGGTTTCTTCAAGGAAGGGAACGCTTCCCGCGCCGCCGGTTCACGGCGGCGCGGTCAATCGGTATTAGATCAGATTGCAGACGTTTGCAGCGGCCCTGCCTATGGCACTGACCCATCTTGACGAGACCGGTCGCGCCCACATGGTGGACGTGGGTGATAAACCGGACACGGAGCGCGTTGCCATCGCCAAAGGCGAGATTACGATGCGCCCGGAAACGCTGCGCCTGATCGCCGAAAAGGGCTTGCCGAAGGGAGATGTGCTGGCGGTGGCGCAGGTCGCGGGTATCATGGCGGCCAAGCGCACGCCCGATCTCATTCCGCTGTGTCATCCCATCCTTTTGACCCAGGTGGACGTGGCGTTCGAGATTGACGAGGCGGCATCGCGCATCGCGATCACCGCGACGGCTCGCAGTCACGGCCAGACCGGCGTCGAGATGGAGGCGCTCACCGCTGTCAGCATCGCCGCGCTCACGATCTATGATATGGCCAAGGCGGTGGACCGGATGATGCGTATCGGCAACATCCGGCTGGTGGTCAAGAGCGGCGGGAAGAGCGGCGAATGGAGAGAAGATGGAGATTAAGGTGAAGGTGCGGTTCTTCGCTGCGCCCAGGGAAGCATTGGGCTTTGGGGAGATGGAAGTGGCTCTTCCTGCCGATGCGACGGTGGCCGATCTTCTCGAGCGGTTGAAGGCGCAATACCCCGTCTTGGGCAATTACACGCGCTTCCTCCACGTCGCCGTCAACCGCGCCTACGTCGGCATGCAGGCCCGTCTGCGCGATGGTGACGAGGTCGCCTATCTGCCGCCGGTGGGAGGCGGATGAAAAGCGTCTGGCTCAAAGATGTCCTCGATCCTGCACTCAAACAGACGAGCCATTCTAAAAGCCAGCGGCAGGCTGGGATCATACTTGCCGCTTTCTATGGCATGCACCGTCTGGCGGGAGACGCCCAGCCGCTCTGCCAGTTCTGCTTGCGACCAGTCGCGCTCGGCACGCAACACCTTGAGCCTGTTGTTCATCGGTACCTCCGCCGGGCCATCCAGAAGCCGATCGCGTAAAAGACCACAGCAATCGGCAGAACCCAGGCCATATTCGGAGTCTCAAAGCGTAGCAGCAGCCCCAGGGCAAGTGCCACGAGAAGAGTGTTCATCAGGCTGAACGCCAGTGATTCCAACTGGATACGCTGTTGCAGTTCGTCCAGTGCACTGAGAGAACGCGCCAGAAAAAGCCCCACACCGATAGCCGGAAATATAGGGCTCAATATCAACGGGTAATGCCACAGAGCGCCATAATTGGGCTGCCCGGACCTGATCCAGGCTACAACAAACATTCCAACAAATACAGCAACGCAGCCAGGTAGATAAAGACTTTGCCTCTTCATTGGGCACCTCCCGTTGGTAAAGTATACATTACTAATTATAAACCATATATTACATTTTGTCAAGTATCGTTTACACACCTGGATATATCGAGATGAAATTATATGAGATTACCAATAGTCCTCTCTCCGCCGATGAGGTCATCTCCCGTCTGGCGGAGCCGGCCATCGGCGCGGTGGTCACATTCGTCGGCGTCGTGCGCGGCGAGACCGACGGCCGTCCGGTGCGCTATCTGGAATACGAGGCCTATCCAGAGATGGCCGAGGCGACACTCGCCCAGATCGGCGACGAGATCCGCGCCCGTTGGCCCTCCATCCGCCGGGTTGCCATCGTCCATCGCATCGGGCGGCTGGAGGTGGGCGAGACCGCCGTCGTCATCGCCCTCTCCGCTGCGCACCGCCCGGAGATGTTCGACGCGCTGCGCTATGCAATTGACCGCCTCAAAGAGATCGTGCCAATCTGGAAGAAAGAGGGGTGGGCGGAGGGGGAGGAGTGGAGGAGTGAGCAGGGGAGCAGTGGTGCGGGGGAGTGGGGGAGCAGAGAGGAGAAACGCAAATGAGCGTGTTCTTCAATTGCCCAGAGTGTGGGCATCAGGTAGAAGAGGGCTTGGTCGAGATGGTCTTTGAGTTGGATGGCAACCGGGTCACCGTGAGTAACGTGCCGGCTAAGGTATGTCCCAACTGCGGCCAGGAATTTGTGGATGGGTATGTAGCGGAAAATGTCAATCGCCTGGTGGATCATGTCGTTGAGGATGTCGAGAGTTACGTCCAAAAGGTGGCAAGACCGACGATCATGCCACGCCCGATTGCCATTACTGCGTAGGGATGCGATTCTCCAATCCAGGCCCCGGCTCACGACTTGGGTCTTGCTTTTTGCAGGCAACTTGGCTACAATGCAATTGGAGCGAATGATGGCCGGCGAGACTATATGCTGGGGGTGGAGTACAAGTTGGTGGCTTAAAATCTGAGGAGGATCAACAATGAGTGAAGCCGTATTGACGCAACAACTGACTTTTGTGATGACTCAACGCCATGAAGATGAATCTACAGTGTTGGCCCGGGCGGTGCGTGAGGGCATCCGCGCCTTGTACCACGAGGCGCTGATCCAGGCCTACCTGTTGGGACAGGCGTCACGCGAGTTGGTGTTGAAGGAGTTAGGACCAGAACAGTTGGAAGAGATCGAATACCAGCGTGGTGCACTACAACGCGACGTAGCGTGGGGTCTGCAAGATGCGTGAAGCCATCGCCGATACCGGGCCTGTGCTGCACCTGCACGAGATCGGGCAACTGGATTGTCTGGCCGTCTTTGACAACTTGGTGATACCGGATCTGGTGGCGGAGGAGTTGCGCGCCTACGGCCTCGATCCTTCGCGCCTGAATGTAGCGGGATTGAACGTCGTCGTTGTATCTGTGGCGAAGGAGGAATGGGCTCCGGTCGTGATGGAAGCCGGTCAGTCCATCATTCACCCGGCAGATGCCCAGGTGTTCATCCTGGCACAGTCGGATCGCTTCCAGAAACCTGTGCTGACCGACGACCTGGCCCTGCGCCGGCGATTGGAAAGCCGGGGAGCGACTGCCGTTGGATCGGTAGGCGTGTTGGTGCGAGCCTACGCCACCGGCCGTCTTCAGCGCAATGAACTGGTGGGGTACAGCCAACGATGCGGCTATTCAGGCGGCTATATACGACGGTGGCGACGAGTTTGGGTTGGGCATGGTCAACTATAGCGGATACCTCTCAGGCCCAGCGCAGGACGCGCCAGGCTACCTGGCTAACCTGATGCTCACCCCTGCCAGCCCTGTCGGTATCCAGACTGTAATTTTCGACCTCACTTTCAGTGCACCGATGGACCAGAGCACCAATCCTATTGTAAGCTTTGGCGCGACTGCGCCTTACACAGCCTATGCAGTGATTGATAACGCCCAATGGATCAGCGATGCGATTTGGCGCGCCACCTACGACATCACCTCGCTCGTCCCACGCGGCGTGTACACCATCAGCGTCAGCGGCGCCCGGGGCACGGATGGGATGGAGATCCCCACCGATACGCGCTTCGGCTTCACTGTAGATTACGCGGGCGAGATCACCGATCAGACGCCGCCGAATCCTCCCTCGGTCATTGCTGGCGGAAAAGAAGGTGACGCTTCCACCGTCGAGGCGCTGTGGTGGGCCAGCGAACCGGATTCCGCCATCATCGGCTACCGCTACACCATCGGCTCGGCGGCGGGCGCCACTGACATCGTGAACTGGACGGCAACCGCTGGCAACTCGCTCACCCGGAGTGGCCTCGGCCTGGTTGCGGGTCGCCAATACTGGCTGGCGGTGCAGGCGCGCAATGTCGGTGGGTTGTGGAGCGCCAGCGGCTATAGCGCCTTCGTCGCCGGGCAACCCATCCGCAGGGTTTTCCTGCCGCTGGTGCTCAGGAATGGATAGGCAGATTCCGTGGGCCGATTTTCCGTCTCAGGAGGCGTTGGATGAGAGCAGACACACAGAATTGGATCTCCATGTCTGAATATGACCTGGAAACGGCCCGGCACATGCTAGCGACTGGCCGGTATATCTACGTCGTGTTTATGTGCCATCTGGCCCTGGAGAAAATGCTGAAGGCCCACGTGACCGAGGCGACTCAATCGGTTCCTGCCAAGTCGCACGATCTGATCTACCTGATCAAAAAGAGCGGAATCAACCTGCCTCAGCCGCATCTGGAATTCATCGGCAAGATCAATAACGCCAGTATTCCCACGCGCTATCCCGACGATCTACAGCGTATGCTCCGGGAGTATCCTGAGTCAGTTGTCCGCGATTATTTGAGGCAGACCGAGGAGGTACTCCAATGGCTGAGACAACACCCCAACTTGCAGAAATAATCCGCCGCTTCCGGGCTGAACTGGAGAAAATGGGCATTCGTTGCGAACAGGTGTTGCTGTTCGGCTCCTATGCCACAGGCACAGCCCACGAGGGTAGCGATATTGATCTGCTCGTCGTCTCATCAGATTGGGCACGTTACAGTGAGCGCGAGCGGCTGGAAATGCTGGGGATCGCGGCCGTGCGCCTTCTGGAGCCAATCCAGGCGCGCGGGGTCACCCCGGAAGAAATCGCCAGGCATCAACTGTCGCCATTTTGGGAGCAGGTGCTCAACGAGCAAACTGTTGCAGTAGCGTGACTCGCAAGTATTGCCGGCACCGCCATCGAGATTGAGACAGTGTGGGAGTGGGGCACAAGTTGGTGGCCTGAAATCTGAGGAGGATCAACAATGAGCAAGGTCATTTCGACTCAGCGACCAGTCGAGGCGTCACCAGAGCAGTTGAAAGAGATCGGTTGACCGGTTGGTGCGGGGATTGCAGCCCGAACGGGTGTACCTGTTTGGCTCGCAGGCGCGGGGCCAGGCAGGGGCAGGCAGCGACGTAGACCTATTGGTCGTGGTAGCCGATTCCGACCTGCCGCGTCACCGGCGCGAGGCGCTTTCTGATGATCTGCTGTGGGGACTGACGACGCCGGTGGACGTGATCGTTTTGACGCGAGACGAGTTTCAGCGCGCCGGCCAGGTGAAAACATCGTTGGCGTCCACAGTGAAGACGGAAGGGAAGGTGCTGTATGGATGAGGCCAAAGTCCACGAAATTCGCGGCTGGTTAGTCAAGGCCCTCTACGATCTGCGCTCTGCTGAACGGCTGCTTGCCGGTCCCGATCCATTGTGCGGCCCGGCTGGATTCCACTGCCAGCAGGCGGCCGAAAAGACGTTAAAGGCGTACCTCACCTGGCGTGATGAGCCTTTCGAGAAGATACACTCACTGGTGGCACAATGCCTGGTGTTCGATTCGGCCTTTGCAGAATTGCGGGTCGCTGCCACAACGTTGACACCTTATGCAGTGGACACACGCTATCCTGGCGACCTGCTCGAACTGACCGAGGCGGAAGCACGGGAAGCGTTGGCGCTGGCGCGCCAAGTATGGGATTTTGTGTTGCAGCGTTTGCCCCCTGAAACGCGAGTTGAGATAACATAGGGGAGCGAACGAGCGCCTCTGGGATAGGGGCGGGATAACCCCGCTCCTACCTTTATGTCTCACGTGTCACGTCTTGACAACTCCCCCCACCGGTGGTATAAGTACGCCCCGTTGGAGTAACCTTGCCTTTGCCAGATCGGGAGGTGAAAGCCATGATCGAAGTCCAAAACCTGACCCACTACTACGGCCCCACCCGCGCGATCCACAACCTCAACTTCCGCGTAGACAAGGGGGAGGTCGTCGGCTTCCTGGGGCCTAACGGCGCAGGAAAGACGACAACGATGCGCATCCTGACCGGCTTTATGCCCCCCAGCCAGGGCACGGCCCAGGTGGCCGGCTTTGACGTCTTTTACGATTCGCTGGAGGTGCGCCGCCGCGTCGGCTATATGCCGGAGACGGTGCCCCTCTACCCCGAAATGACCGTGCGGGCCTACCTGGACTATATGGCCGCGCTACGCAAATTGCCCAAACGCAGGCGGGCGGTAGACCGGGCTATGGAAGCCTGCGCTATCACCGACCGCGCCAACCAGATGATCGCCAAACTCTCCAAGGGCTATCGCCAGCGCGTCGGGCTGGCTCAGGCCATCCTCCACGAGCCGGAAGTGCTCATCCTCGACGAGCCGACCATCGGCCTTGACCCCCGGCAAGTAACCGAAGTGCGCTCACTCATCCGCGAGATCGGCCGCGAGCACACCGTCATCCTCAGTTCCCACATCCTCCCCGAAGTCAGCCAGATGTGCAGCCGCGTGCTCATCATCAACAAGGGCGAGATCGTCGCCGAAGGCACGCCGGAGGAGTTGACTGCCCAGTTGCAGGGAGCCGAGCGCGTGCTGGTGCGCATCGCAGGCGCCGGCCCGGAGGTGACGACAGCACTCCGGCAGGTGGACGGCGTGCTGGACGTCGAGCGGATGGATGACGGCGCCTATCAAATCTCGTGCATCAAGGGGAGCGACCGTCGCGCCGAACTGGCCCGCGCCATCGTCGAACGCGGTTGGGGATTGCTGGAACTGCGCAGCGTCGGCATGAGCCTGGAGGACATATTCCTCCAGTTGACTACCGAGGAGCCGCGCGAGACTCCTGCTGGAGAAGGAGGCAAAGATGCGTAACGTCTGGACGATCGCACGGCGAGAGTTGTACGCCTACTTCAGTTCCCCCATCGCCTATGTCTCGATGGCCGCGTTCCTGGCGGTGATGGGACTGCTCTACTGGCTGTTCATCATCTACACGAACGAAGCCACCATGCGCTACATCCTGGCCAATGGGTGGCTTTCCTTCCTGATGATCCTATTTACTGCCGTGATCACGATGCGCCTGTTGGCGGAGGAACAGCGGTCAGGGACTATCGAGTTGGTGCTCACCGCGCCGGTGCGCGATTGGGAACTGGTGCTGGGCAAATATCTGGCCAGTCTGATCCTCTTCCTGGTCATGCTGGTCATCACATTCTACCAGCCCATCATCATGAAGAGCCTGGGGAATCCCGACCTGAGCGCGACCGCCAGCGGCTACCTGGGCTTTTTCCTGGCCGGGGCGGCGTTGCTGGCGATCGGCACGATGACCTCGACCTTCACCCGCAACCAGGTGGTCGCCGCCATCCTGGCAATCGCCATCTGTGTGGCACTGTGGCTGATCCAATTTGCCGGCGCTCGTTCTCCCGGCACCTTCGTTGGCGAATTCCTTAACAAACTGGCGTTCTTCAATCATTACTATGACTTTTCGGACGGGCTGATTGACACTCAGCACATCGTCTACTACGTGAGCGTGGCAGCTGCTGCCCTGTTTATTGCCACGCGCGTGGTGGAGGCAAGGAGGTGGCGGTAATGGAACGCGCCAAGCGATTCATCAAGGCATACAACTTTATCCTGGGCTACCTCGCCGTTGCCGCATTGCTGGCTGCCCTGATCCGCTACATCCTCTACCGGCAGATGGACAATTGGCTGTGGGGCTTTCTCATCGGCGGCGGCGTGGCCGGCGTGCTGTTCATTGTTGCCTACGCTTGGACCCAGCCGGAGCAGGTGCGCGCGCTTCCGAAAAGGACCCGCGATATCCTCCTCCGGCGCGGCACCCGCTACGGCACCAACGCCGTGGTGATGAGCGTCGCCTTCGTCGGCATCCTGATCCTGCTGAATTACCTCGGCGGTCGCTACCACAAGGTCATAGATGCCACGGAGTTGAAAGAATATTCCCTCACCCCCCAATCCATCCAGGTATTGGCCGAGATTGACAAACCGGTCACGATCGTCGGCTTTTTCCCCGGCGAGAGCGCCCAACGCACGAACTTTGATCGGCTACTGAACCAGTACCTCATGCACAGCAGTCAACTTTCCTACACCGTGATTGATCCCGACCGCGAGCCGATCAAGGCCAGCCAGTATCCGAACGCCCCGCGCACGGGGCTGCTGATCCAGTGCGACGAACGCAGTGAGATCGTCTACCTGCCTGAGGAAGAGGACATTACCAGCGCCTTGCTCAAGGTGACCCGCACGGAGAAGAAGGTGATCTATTTCCTCACCGGCCATCGCGAGCGAGACATCGAGGGCGACGCCGACGACGGGTATTCCATCGTCACCCACTCGTTGCAGCGGCAGAACTATGAGGTGCGCACGCTCAACCTGGCCATCACTACGACCGTGCCCGGCGACGCAGCCGTCCTTGTCATCGCCGGCCCGCAGACCAGACTCCTGCCCGAAGAGATCGCGCGACTGCGGGAGTACCTGGCCCAGGGTGGCAGGGCACTCATCATGCAGGACCCACCCATCCAATATCAGAACCAGGACACCGGCTTGAACGAGGTCCTCACCATGTGGAAGGCACGCTTCGATAGTGGGGTCATCGTAGACCTGCCCAGTTCGCTCCTGGGCAGCCAATTCTACCCGGTCGTCGGTAACTACCGCTATAGCCAGATCACCCGCGACATGGGCGGCCTGGCAACCTTTTTCCCCGTTGCCTGCGCCGTGCAGCAGACCGAGCAGGACAACACCGGGACTCTTTTCTTCGCCTCTCTGGCCGATACCTCACAGCAGAGTTGGGCCGAGCAGGACACGAGTTCGGCCCAAGTCCAGTTCAACGAAGGGGTAGACACGCAGGGGCCACTCGTACTCATCGCAAAGATCGAATCCACACCGAGGACCGAGACCGGAGAGCCAATAGGCACGGACATCAAGACCCGTATGGTGCTGGTCGGCGATTCGGATTTCGCCTCCAACGGATTCGTCAAGAGCCTGGGCAACGAGATGCTGTTCCTCAACTCGATCAACTGGCTGGCGGAGGAGGAGAGCCTGATCGCCATCGGCCCCAAGAGCACGCAGCCACGCACCGTGTACCTTTCGCGCTTCCAGAGCACTCTGATCCTCCTGGTTGGCGTTGTGGGCATTCCTCTGGCGCTCCTGGTCATCGGCATCATTGTGTGGTGGTTGAGGAGGTGAGACTGTGGGATCGCGTAAGCCATGGATTACGACGCTCATCCTGGTCGGCGTCCTGGCTGTGTTGGCGATTGTCACCGCGTGGGTATCCAAACTGCCGGCGCCGGCCGAGGAAGGAGTAGAACCGACAGCCGCTCCCCTCTGGGGGGACGTGGACGAAGACATCACGGGGATCACGGTCACCATAGGACTGGAGCGCGTGGCCGTGCAACGCGACGCCGAGGGCTGGCGGATGCTCTTACCCTCGGAGGGTGAAGCCGATAAAGTCCGTCTCATCAGGGTAGCATCCAGCCTGGGCGATCTGCGCTACACCCGCGCCCTGGCCGACATAGGCGATCTGGCAACTTTTGGCTTGCAGCCACCGCAGGCGCAGGCCACGCTGGTGTCCAGCGGGGGATTGACGATTGACCTGACCATCGGCATCACCAACCCGATAGGTTCTTCCCGCTATGTGCAAATAGCGGGCGATCCAAAGGTATACCTGGTATCGGCTTACAGCCTGCAAGACCTTTTCGATTTGGTGCAATCCCCGCCGTATCCGCCAACACCCATTCCCTCGCCCAGCCCGGTAGAAACGCCGACGATGGAACCCACCCCGGTGCCTACCGCAACGCCGACACCCACCAAGACACCACAACCTACGCCATCGTCATAGAGTAGGGGCGGGGTAATCCCGCCCCTTTCTCAACCCGGCCATTTGTGTTACAATGGCAACTGCGATGGTTAGACTTTTGCTGGCCTCCCGGTCTCCGCGCCGCCACGACTTGTTGGCGCTTCTGGGGCTCCCGTTCGATGTGACAGCGACGGACGTAGATGAGACTCCACAGCCTGGCGAATCCCCTGCTGCCCTGGTTGCCCGGCTGAGCCACGAGAAGGCCCGCGCCGCCGTCGCCCCGCCCAACGCGCTCATCATCGCGTGCGACACCGTCGTCGCTTTGAACGGCACTCCGCTGGGCAAGCCACGCGACGCCGCCGAGGCGACGGAAATGTTGCGTCGCCTGCGCGGGCGTCCTCACGCCGTCTACAGCGCGGTCACCCTGCTCGAAGTGGCTACCTGGCGCGAGCAAAACGCCGTGGCCGAGACAACCGTGGTGATGCGCGCCTATACCGACGCCGAACTGGCCGCTTATGTCGCCAGCGGCGATCCACTGGACAAAGCCGGCGCCTACGCCATCCAGCACGCCGGATTCCATCCGGTCACCAAAGTCCAGGGCTGCTACGCCAACGTGACCGGCCTGCCGCTCTGCCACCTCACCCGCTGCCTGCGCGCCTGGGGTATTGAGCCGGCCCGCGATGTTCCCGCTGCCTGCCAGGCCCATACCGGTTATTGCTGCACCATATACCCGAGCATTTTGGGTGACCGATGACCGATTCCTGTCGCATATTGCGTATCGCGTGTTGCGTGTTGCGTGTTGCGTGTTGCGTATCGGCGGCGCTCCTGCTTGCGGGCTGCTCTCGCTCCCCAGCCAGCCAACCAACCAACCCACCAACCAGCCAACTAACCAACCAGCCAGCCAGCCAGCCAACCCCAACTCCGCTGCTGCCGCCTGATGCAACTGCCGCCGCGTTTCTGAGTGCCTGGCAGGAAGGTGATTATGCGACGATGTATGCGCGTCTCTCGCCAGCCAGCCTTGCTGCAATTGACGCTTCCAGTTTCACGCAGCGTTACCAAAACGCCCTCGCGACCGCCACTGTGCTCACCGTCACCACGCGCCTGAGAGCCTCGCTGCAGGAGGGCGACCGCGCCCAGGTCGCCTTTCACCTGGAATTGGAGACCGCGCTGGTAGGCACGCTTATCACCGACACAGTGATGTCGCTCTGCCTGCACGAGGGACAGTGGTGGGTGGATTGGGACGAGGGATTGATCTGGCCGCAACTGGTAGGTGGACACTATTTTCGCATGGACTATTTCATCCCGGTACGGGCCAACATCTATGATCGCAACGGACTGGGGCTGGCGACCCAGGGCACCATCGTCACCGTCGGCGTCATCCCCGGCAAGATCGCCGACGAGGACACGCTCCTGGCGGCGCTCGCGCTTGTCACCGGGCTTGCGCCGGATGAGATTCGTGGGCGGTACGTGGCTGCTCCCGCCAATTGGAAGGTGCCCATCGCCGACATCCCCGCCGAGGTCAGCGTGCAGCATAACGACTTGCTCTCTTCGATCCCAGGCATCTACCGGGACGAGAAACCCGGACGCACCTATCCCCGCGGCGAGGCCGCGCCGCACATCGTCGGCTGGGTCTCTCCGGTGCCGGCCGAGCAGTTGGCCGCATACAAAGCGCGCGGCTATCGCGGCGACGAGTGGGTGGGCGTCTCAGGATTGGAGGCATGGGGAGAAGCGATCCTGGCCGGGCAGCACGGCGGACGGCTGATCGTGGTCACGGCTACGGGCGAGTGGGTCGCCACGGTGGCCGAGCGACCCGCCATACCCAGCCGCGCCATCTACACCACGATTGACCGCAACTTCCAGGAGCAGGTGCAGCGTATCCTGGGGGGGCGCAAAGGCGCCATCGTCGTGCTCGACGTGCACACCGGCGCGGTGCGGGCGCTGGCGAGCGGCCCCGGCTTCGACTCCAATGCATTCGTCGGCCCGGCAGGGGCGGTGGAGCGCGCCCAAATCCTGGCCGATCCCCGCAATCCGCTCTTCAACCGCGCCACTCAGGCCACCTATCCGACTGGTTCGGTCTTCAAGATCGTCACGATGGCAGCGGGGATGGAGGCGGCCGGAATGGACCCGCTCAACACGGTTTTCTATTGCCCTGGCTATTGGGAGGGACTGGGGCCGGCCGCACGCAAGGCGTGCTGGAAGAAGGAGGGCCACGGCAACATCCGGCTCGAAGATGCGCTGACGGCTTCATGCAATGTCACCTTCTACGCGGTGGGACAGATGCTCGATGGAATAGGACAGGATGTGCTCCCGCAGTTCGGGCGTGGTTTTGGCTTCGGCGCGCCGACCGGACTGGCGGGCCTGCCCGAGACGGGGGGCCTGATACCTGACCCAACCTGGAAGGTTAACGCGCTCGGTGAACCCTGGTGGGTGGGCGACACGATCAACCTGGCCATCGGCCAAGGCTATCTGTTGGTGACGCCGCTGCAGGCGGCGCGTGCACTCGCGGCGGTCGCCAACGGCGGCACACTATACCGCCCCTATATCGTCGAACGTATCGCTGCCGCCGGTGACATCCCCGAGCAGGTGACCCAACCGGAGGCCGTCGGCACCCTGCCGGTCAGCCCAGAGCACCTGGCGGCGATCCAGCGGGCGCTCCTGGGAGTAACGACGAACCATTCTATCGGTACCGCCTGGCATCGTTTCACGGGCCTTAATATCCCGGTCGCCGGTAAGACCGGCACCGCCACAGCGGGCGGGCCGGATACGCGGCCTCATTCCTGGTTCGCCGCCTATGCCCCGGCCAATGCGCCCGAAATCGCTGTCGCCGTGGTCGTGGAGAACGCCGGCGAAGGGTCCACCGTCGCCGCGCCTTTGGCCCGCCAGGTTATCGAAGCCTACTATGGCCTGCCGCTTTCCCCCTTACCCCCTCAGGCAGAAGAGGGTTATGTTCCGCCTACGCCGCAGCCATAGAACGGAGCCGGGCTACGCCCAATACGCGGTCGCCTGCAGCCCGGTGCGCCGCTGGACCTCCTGAGCAATGCGCCGCAGTTCCGTGGATGGCACGCGCTCCACGCCCGTATCCGGCACGGGCCGGTCTGTGCTGTAGACTTGCACGTGCACCGGGCGGATCTCGGCCAGCGCTGCCAGCCACGCCTCGAACGGCTCTCCGCGCGCGTTGCTCACCTGGCCGTCCACGAACACGGTCTGGGTGATCAGCCCCGGAATCCCCTTCAGCCCTTCTACGATGCGTTCCAGATTCACCCCCGGCGCCGGGCAGTTGAGCGCAGCAAAGGTCGCGGCATCCCCTGCATCCAGTTTCAGGATCGGCGCGTCGAAGAGCGCCAGCGCCTCGCGGATCTCGGGACGATGCGCGGTGGTGCCGTTGGACAGGATCGCCAGGCGCAGGCGGTTGGGCACTCTATCGAGCAGCCGACGCACTTCGGCGACAATGGCGGGAAAGTCGGGATGCAGCGTCGGCTCGCCGTTGCCGGAGAAGGTAAGGTGATCGGCGTAAGGGTAGCGGCGCACAACCTCTGTTACGGCGGCGAGCACTTGCTCAACGGCGGGGAACTGCACGTTGGCGGGCGATCCGCTGGGTACAGCGTGGCCGTAATAGCAGTAGATGCAATCGAAGGTGCACACCTTGCAGTCGGCAGGCAGCAGGTTGACGCCCAGCGAGCGCCCCAGACGGCGCGAAAAGACCGGGCCATAGGTGATGCTGTCTTGCAGACGCAGAACCCTCATCAGAACCTGACCGTCCCCTCGATCAGCGGCACCACCTGCCCGCCGACGCGCACGGCGGTGATCTCCCCATCGGTGTGGTCTACCTCCACGAACAGCGTGCTGGGACGGTCAATCTCCATCCCCTGCTCGCTCTTGATGTGGACGGTGGGCGCGGTCAGCGGCACGGCGCGGCGGCGCACAAGATACGCCCCCAACGCGCCGGTAATGCTGCCGGTGGCCGGGTCTTCGGGTATACCGAAGGCGGAAGCGAACATGCGCGTATGTACGGTGAAACCCAGCTGTTCGGTCTCGAAGGTAAAGACCATCACGCAGTCGGTGTCCAACGCGCGCCCCACCCGACCGAGGGTAGCGGTGTTGAGCCGGCCATCGCTCAAGGCGCGCACCTCGGCCAGCGAACGGATTGGCACGATCAACCCCGGCAGGCCGGTCGAGACGACCTGCACCGGCAGGCCGGTCCCGGTGATGGCTTCCGGTGGCAGGCCCAGCCCGGCAGCCAGTTCGCTCACGTCTTCCAGAACGGCATGGAAGGTGGGCTGCGCCTGGGTCATCACTACACGTTCGACATGCCCACCGGACACGCGCAGGTCGGCGGGCAGGATGCCCACGCCCAACTCGAAGGTCACCCGCGTTACCGGCTCGCGCAGGGGCACGCGGCCCAGGTGCGCCAGCACCCAATGCGTGCCCACAACCGGGTGCCCGGCGAAGGGCAGTTCTTCACCGGGGGTAAAGATGCGCACTTTGAAATCGGCGTCCGGCGCCTGTGGCGGCAGCACGAAGGTGGTCTCGGAGAGGTTCATTTCGCGGGCGATCTGCTGCATCTCGACGCTGCTCAACCCCTCAGCTTCGGGAAAGACGGCCAGCGGGTTGCCGCCGAACGGACGGTCGGTGAAAACGTCCACCTGAATGAAGCGATACTCCTTCATTGTGTAGGCTCCTCTTCTTTACCACAAAGGACACGAAGGGCACTAAGGTTTTACTCCTTTGTGTCCGTGGTGTCCTTCGTGGTAAGTTGTTTTTCGTACACAAAGCGGATGTTGGCCTCGTGATAGCGCGCGGCGGTCGGATCGTCGAAACGCGGATAGTCGGGGTCGGCGACGGCCTCGTCGGCCGTATGCCCCTGGGCGATATGCTCGGCGGTGCGTGTCCAGGTGCCCTCCAGATAATCGCGCAAGGCGGCGACCTCGGGCTCGCCGCATAGCAGGCCGTGGCCGGGCACGATGGCCTGTGCGCCGAATTCGGGCAGCCGTCTGAGAGCAGCAATCCAGGCAGGTACGTCAGCGTCGAGAATGTACGGGTGGCGCCGCGCGAAGATGAGGTCACCCGCAAAGAGCACGCGCGCCTCCGGCAGCCAGACCACGCACGAGTCGGGCGTGTGACCGCCCAGATGGATGACCTCGATGCGCACCCTGCCAAACTTGAGGTCACGACGCTCGTCGAGAAGCGTTGTCGGCAAGGTCACACGCAGGCCGCTCAGTTTCTCGCGCGCTTCCCGCGCCCCGGCCGAGTCTTCTTTCTCGCGCGCGGCGATGAAGGCGGCGAGGGCCTGAGGACTCCACTCGCCGACCAGATTGGCCTCCATCCTCTCGCGGCACAGCCGGTGCGCCAGGATCGGACAAGCGAAGAGTTGATTGCCCCAGACGTGATCAGAGTGAAAGTGGGTGTTGATGACCAGGCGCACTATCGGGGCGGCGATCCCGGCAACATCGAGAAGCGCCTGCATGTCGGGTGGGGATTGAGTCGTGTCTACAACGACGTCACCTCCGGCTGTATGGATCAGGCCGGCGTTGGCGGCGCCTTCATCGTAACGGATGAAGGCGGTCACACCGGGAGCAACTGTTACGAGTTCCATATCCCCTCCACCGGTATCTTGACATCGCCCTGGCGATGCCTTAATTGCGGGTTGGCGATCTCGTGCAGCCCACGCGCGATCAGGTAAAAGGCGGCGGCGAAGAGCGAGAGCGCTACCGAGGGCGGGACCAGCATGTGCCACTGCGTCCCGCTGCCCAGGGCATTGCTGTAAGTGAATGCCTGGTAGATCATCGCGCCCCAGTTCATATAGACCCGCGTCAGGCCGAAGAAGGCGATGAAGCCATCGGCGACGACGGCGCCGGTCACGGTGAGCATCATGTAGAGCGCCGCCATCGGCAGCATGTGGGGCACGAGGTGACGCAGGATGATGTGACGACTGCCGCTGCCTGCCACGCGCGCCGCCTCGATGAACGGCTTGTTTATGACTTTGAGCGCGTGGGATTTCATGACGATGGCCGCGCCGCCCAGGCCGGCCAGCAGCCCATAGATCAGCCCAAACCCCGTCGAGCCGAGTTCGCGGAAGCGCGCGCCGACGACGACCATCACGAGCGGGGCCGGCGCCAGGAGCAGCACGTCGGCCAGGTGCGTGAGGAGCGTATCGGGGGCGCGCCCGTGCCAGTAGGCGGCGACCGCGCCGACGGCGCTGCCGATGACGGCGGTGGTCGCCGCGGCGATGAGGCCGAGCGCAAAGGTGGGCGTGGTGGCCGCCAGCAGCATGCTCAGCACGTCGCGGCCCAGCACGTCGGTGCCCAGCAGGTGGCGGGCTGAGGGCTGCGAGGGGTGCTGAAAGATGTCCGCGTCGTAGCCGGTCTGAGGATCGTAGACGCTTCCAGGCCAGACGGTGGCGATCAGGATGGGATGGGCGATGGCCATGAGGCCAAAGATAGCGACAAGCACCACACCGGCGGCGACCAGGCGGTTGCCGGTCAACATCTGCACACCCTTCTTGACCCTGCGCCAATCGGACTGCGCCTGCAAGCGCAGGTGTCGCCAGCAGGCGGAGAACTGCTCGAGCAACGATCCGGTCTTGGTCGCTTTCCGGTCGAGTCCCCAACCGGCGGGCAGCCTGGGCTGCTTGCCGCGCTTGGCCCGTTGTCTCAACTTGTCTGGGCCGCGCCGCATCCCGCGCGCGCCGAAGCGGATGCGCGGGTCGAGATAGGCGTACATCACTTCCAGGAACAGGCGGGCGGCCATAAAGATCACGCCGACCAGGAGCAGCGTCCCCATGGCTACCGGGATATCCTGTACAGATAGCGCCCCAAAGAGCAGCGTCCCCACGCCCAGCCAATAGACCTCTTGTGCCTGGAAATAGGTGCGGAACAGGTTTGCCGCGCCCATGCCGCTAAAGCCGAACGAGTACTCGATAAAGACGAGGCCGGTGAGGAGGTAGGGCAGGCTGATGACCAGGCGGCTGAGGACCGGGAGCAAGGCGTTGCGCGCGGCGTGCCTGTCGCGTACCACGGCCTCGTCCAGGCCTTTGGCGCGGGCCGTCTGGACATAGTCTTCGTTCAGCGTGTCGCGCATGCTGGTCTGCATGATCAGCATAATCTCGCCGAAGGTGAGCAGCACGTAAGAGGCGATGGGCAGGATGGCAAAGTAGAGGATGTCGAGCGATTGCGGGCCAAAGCCGCAGGCGAACCACAGGCCGAGCGCGACGGCAGCCAGGAGGAGATACCAGGCCGGGCGCAGTCGCCGCCTGGTCATGCGCTTGGCCCGCCGGTTGGCGGCAACGGCGACCAGCACGAGGACGAGAACGGTGAGCATCATGAACCACATGACGGCCTGCGGCGATAGAGGGGAGGTTCGCCAGAGCGCCCGGCTGTAGGTGATGCCACTCATCCGGCGCAGCAGATTGATGAGCGGGCCGAAGACGAGCAGCACCAGCCAGACCAGCCACGGTGGAAAGGTGGTATAGAGCAGGATGGCGCCGAACATCGAGCCGGTCGCCAGGCGACCCGCCTTGCCCCACACGGTCACCTTGCCCAGCCACTGGCCGAGCGCGAAGGCGATGGCGGTGCCGCTGACGAAGACGAGACACGTTACCGGCAGCGCCGCCTGGAGGATCGCAAAGACCGGGGCGCCGCCGTAGGTCAGGCCCAGGTTGCCGCGGAAGAGATTGCGCAGCCAAACGAAGTAGCGCTGCCAGAGCGGCAGGTCGAGTCCCATCTCGTGGCGCATCTCGTCGAGTGCCGCCCGGCCCAATCCACTCATAGCGAACTGGCTCGCGTAATCGCCAGGTATGAGAATCTGGGTAGCAAAGAACATGATGGTCAGGAAGACGAACAGCGTGATCAGTCCCCACGCGGCGCGTCGCAGCAGAAAACGTATCATAGTGTCTGTCCCGCCGGTCAACACATTTATGAACCATCCTACCTCAGCGGCGAACCGGCGAGGCCGGGCGTGCCGTTTGCGCCGATCCGATACCAGTACAGCGGTGCAGTCTCCCAATTGTGTTCTCTGTCGAAGGCGATGTGACCCAGGAGGCCGTCGCGCTCGACCGTCGCCAATGCTGCCGCGATTCCGGCGCGTGAAGGCGCCCCATGCGCAGCAATATCCCGCTCCAGCGCCTCCAACACGACCCAGGTCGCTTCATAGGCCGGCAATGCCAACGGCCCCGGCGGCGACACGTGCGGCCCCAGCGACCGATAGGCGACGATGAAATCTGCCGTGCCGGGCATGTCCGTTGGGAAAGGATACGGCGTGACGAACCAGGCGTTCTCGGCAGACTCGCCCGCTACGGCAGCAAAGTCGGCAGCAGCCAATTCCGGCCCGCCCAAAAAGTTCCCCCCCCAACCCGCCTCGTGCAGCGCCATGAGCACCTCACCCGCGGTTACGGGATCGGCGTCGCAGATCACCATGCCCGCGCCGGAGTCCAACGTCGCCTGTAGCCAACCCGGATCGCGGAGGGAAACAGCCAATGAGACCCGCCCGACCAACAGCGCACTCAGTGGCCCACCGTCACTCAGCAGAGCCACGCCGTCACCTCCGGTACGCTGCCACAACGCCTCGGCCAGTGCCTCACCCGTGGGACCCAGCCGATACACCGTTGCTTCCCCACGAGTGAGCGCCGGGTCGAACGCCGCCGGGGCCACCAATGGGATGCCCGCCTCCGCATAGGCGTCCAACGCCGCAGCGGTCGCCTGCTCGCGGAAGTGGCCGATGGCGGCGACGACTTGGGGGTCTACAGCCAGTTTTCGCGCCTGCTCGACCGCCATCGCCGGATCGCCTCCGTCGTCGTAGGCCGCCAACTCGACGTTATACCCCCCCACTCCACCGGCAGCGTTGGCCTCGCGCAGCGCCAGCCGCACGGCGTAGATCACGTCGTAGCCCACGTAGCGGTAGCGCCCCTCGAACGGGGCCACCAGGCCGATCTTGACGGTAGGGCGGACGGCGCCGGGGACGTGGCATGCGGTCAACAGAAATACGCAATACGCAATGCGTAATACGTAATACGTGACACGTGATGCGTGATGCGTGATGCGTGATGCGTGACTAGGGCACCTCGCCACCGCACAGCGCATAGTTGGCATTGTGCTCTTCCGCAGTTCTGGCAAAGAGGTGGCTGCCGTCGTTCCTGGTGCAGTCGGCGAGGAAGAAGTAGTAATCGGTTTGGGCGGGGTTGGCAGTCGCCTGGATCGAGGCAAGGCCGGGGCTGCAGATCGGGCCTGGCGGCAGACCCAGGTTGCGGTACGTGTTGTAGGGCGAATCCGCTTCCGTCTGTTCCAGCGTGAACGACGGCCACCAGTCGGCCGGAGTGCCCAGGGCGTATTGCACCGTAGGGCAGGCGGCGAGATACCAGCCATCGTTGAGCCGGTTGTAGTAGACCCCGGCAATGATCGGGCGCTCAACGTCCAATATCGCCTCACGCTCGACGATAGACGCCAGCGTGACCAACTGGTAGACATTCAGGCCATGGCTCGCCGCCGCCGCGCGCATCTGAGACGTGACCCGCGCATCGAAGGTCTCCAGCATGCGGCTCAGCACATCCAGCGCCGTGGGGTTTTCCGGTAGCCGGTAGGTATCAGGGAACAAAAAGCCCTCCAACGTCGCACCCGTCGGCAGATCGGACAGGAAACTGTAGGAGAGGCCGGCATCGCGCCAGCCGGTCGTCGCCAGCGCCAGGAATTCGGCCTGGGGGATACCGGCCTGCTGCTCGACCGCTGCGGCGACCTGCTCCAGGCGCAGCCCTTCCCGAATGGCAATCACCTGCTCCGGACGCGCTGCATGCTGCAATGCTTTGGCGATCTGGGGGATCGTCATCGTCTGGCGCAGGGTGAACTCGCCGGCCTCGATGCCCGCGTCGAGGCCGTGATACTGCACGTAGCGGCGAAACAGTTCCGCGTCGGAGACCAGGCCCGCTTGCTTCAGCCGTTCGGCGATCTGGGCCACCGTCTCCCCCGGCTCGACGATGAAGGCGACGGGCGTGTCGTCGGACCCGGCCGGCTGTTCCAGTTGATCGGCGTTCGCCTGCAGGTAGGCCTCGAGCAACATCCGCTCCGGCGAAGGCCCGCAAAGGCTGATGGAGATGCTGCCACCGCTGGAGCTGGAGCGCCCCAGGAACCAGACGACGCTACACACGGCGCCTACGATCGCGATCAGCGCCACCAGGAAGGCAAGAACCCTACCGGCATTCTTCATGTCTACTCCTCACGCAACGCGATATAGAATCACGTCTACTGTCCAGGTAACTCTGCAAGATCACGGCAGCGGCAATCGCGTCCAGGTCGCCGGCAGCACGGGCGCGGCGCCGCTGCTTTTCGCTGCGGCTCTGACGCAGAATCTCTTCGGCCTCCGTTGTCGTGTACCGCTCATCCCAGAGGACGACGGGGATGGGCAGATGGACAGCCAGCGCCTCCGCATAACGGGCGGTCCGTCGCGCCTGCGGGCCCTCGTTGCCGTCCAGGCCGAGCGGGCGGCCGACCACCACCAGTTCGGCGTGCTCCTCGGCCACGAGTGCAGTGATGGCGGCGAAATCCTCCTCACGAGAGCCACGCGCCAGCGTCCGTAGCGGGCGTGCCAGAGTACCGGTCGGGTCGCTCACTGCAACACCGATGCGCCGCTCGCCCACGTCTAGCGCAAGAATCCGCATGCTCTATCTCATCGCAGAGACAGCCTGACCTGCCTGTTCCCGGGGCACAACCTGCACCCGAATACGCAATGCCAGAAGCGGCATGCGCTCCAACCACTTCAGGCTCTCCGGCCACTCCGGCCAGAGCGCGATCTGCGGGTCCTCGGCCAGCGGGAAGGTCGCCTGCAACCGCTCGCGGGCGACAGACAGGGGTTGCCCACGCACGAGCGCAACCGCTTCGCCGGGATTGATCATCACGGCGGCATAGCCGTGCGCGGTAACGAAGAAAGTGTACAGGCCGGGTCCCACATCCTCCTCGGCAACCTCACCCAGTTCGTAGTACGCATCTACCAACTGATGCCCTGGTGGCAGGCTACGCGTCAACACATTGTAGGCTACCGTTCTGGCGTTGCCCACGTCCACTTTCAGGCCGCGCACCAGCACGCGCATGTTGAGGCCCACCTTGTCGGCCTGCTCGCCGATGAAGCGATTGTACGCCTGCTTGGGCACTGCCTCGATACGGAGCGAGTCGCGCAGGAGGATCTCGGTCGCTCCCACCAGATCGCTCGCCCCAATCTCGCTATACGCCTGGTCGAGCAACTGGCGCATCAACTGCAAACGCAGCCGATCATAATCGGCCTGGACAACGGTACGCGCTTCTCTGACTTCTGCGCCCCCGGTCGGCTCCGGGTTGATCACCCGCAGCGCATAAGCCGCCACCCCCTCCACCTGGTTGATCTCGAAGGCGCCCACGTTGCCTACGTCTTCATCCAGCGATTCGACCGGGGCAGAGGCCTGGCCCAAAGCCGGTACGAGGACATCGGCGGTGGTGCGGAAACGCACCGGGTAACTGGTAGAGGACGTGCGCACGACCGTCCCAACCGGCACCGTGTAATCCTGTGTCAGCAGATTGGTGAATAGCACCGTTCCGGTTGACCGGCCCAGGATGACACCCGTGACGCCGGTTGTCTCGGTTTCGGCATAACCTTCGACCTCGACGCCGACCCACCACCCCGGAATCGTGCGGGCCGCCAGGTCAACCTCGCCTTCAGCACCGGTCTCCACCGGGATCACCGAGACTGGCGTGATGACGGAGAACTCTCTGCCCGCCGGGATCAGCGTAACCGAGCCACTGGGCATGACGATGTAGGCACTCGCCAGCAGAATCGCCAGCGCGAGCAAGAACGCAAGTACACGCAGCCCCAGGCCGGTCCACCTGATCCACCGGGCGCGGGGCCGCGCCGGACGCGGACGAAGGCTGACATCCGCATCGTACCAATGACGGGGCGGTGGTTTCACCTGTCGAGGAGAACGGCCACGCCACTTGCTGGCCTGCTGCGCCTCTCTGACGCTGGGGAAGGCCGCGAAGCCACGTTCACGGGCGATCTGCCGTCGCTCCGGGTCGGTCGAGACAATGGCGACCTCAAGTTGACGCTGCTCGGCCTCGCGTCTCAGGAGATCAAAGTCCAGGCTGCGCGAGAGGAAACGCATGTCCCATGGCAGGACGAGCGCCACTCGCTTCCCATCCACCCAACTGAGCCGATGGCGGACGGAGGCGAGGTCATCGTGGGATTGGAGTTCTATGACAGTACAATCGGCCATTCAACGATAAGGATGCAGGATGCAAGATGCAGGTATTTTCCTGCCTCTTGCCTCCTGCCTCTTGCCTCCTGCCTCTTGCTTCCTGCCTCTTGCTTCCTGCCTCTTGCTTCCTGCCTCTTGCCTCATTCAACCAGCATCTTTTCCAACGCAGCCGGTGCCCGTCGTAGGGCCTCGTCTAAACGCCCCACGTCGCGGCCGCCAGCCTGGGCCAGCGTGGGTCTCCCGCCGCCGCTGCCGCCCACGACGCGCGCCACCTCACGTACCAGTTTGACCGCATCTACGCCGCGCTCGACCAGGTCTGCAGTGGCGGCCACGACGAGCGCCGGCCGCTCGCCCAGCACGGTGCCCAAGACGACGACGCCGGAGCCCAATCTGTCGCGGAACCAGTCGGTCATCTCGCGCAGCACTTCCACGCTGGGCGCGGTCACGCGGGCGCTCAAGAGAGAGACCCCGGCTACCTGCTGCACTTGTCCCAACAGCGCCTCGAATTCGCGGCGCGCCAGTTGCTCCTGAAGGCGTGCGATTTCCTTGCGGGCCGACTGCAGTTCATCCAGCACGCCCAACGTCTTACGCTCGACCTCATCCGGCGAGACGCCCAGATAGGCGGAAACGCGCCGCAGCATCGCCAACTGGCGCTCGACCAGGTCAACGGCCACCCGGCCGGTCACCGCCTCGATGCGACGGACTCCGGCGCCCACCCCTTCCTCGGAGATGATGTGGAACAGGCCAATCTCGCCCGTCTCTGCGACGTGCGTGCCGCCGCACAACTCCTGGCTGAACGGCTCGCCCGGCCAGCCGACGCGCAAGACGCGCACGACGTCGCCGTACTTTTCGCCAAAGAGCGCGATCACCCCCTCGCTGATCGCCTGGCTGTAGCGCTCTTCCGAGACCTCCACCGGATAGTTGACCAAGATAGCGTCGTTGACGGATCGGGTCACCGCATCCAACTCGGCCTCGGTCAACATCGCCGGATGGGTGAAGTCGAAGCGCAAGCGGTCGGGAGCGACCAGCGAACCGGCCTGCTGCACGTGCTCGCCCAGGATGTAACGCAACTCGCTGTGCAGCAGATGGGTGGCCGTGTGGTTGCGGGCAATGTCCATGCGCCGCTCGTAATCCACAATGGCCCAGGCGCTATCGCCGACTTTGGGACGGCCGCGTGTGACCTTGCCAGCGTGGACGATCAGCCCTGTAATCGGGCAGAACGCCTCGCGCACCTCGATCTCCCAGGTCGGCTCATCCGATCCGGGCGGATAGGCGGCGATGAAACCGGTGTCGGCCACCTGGCCGCCGGACTCGACGTAGAAGCAGGTTTCTGGGAGGATTACCTCGACTTCGTCGCCCTCTTTGGCCGACTTGACCGGCTCTCCATCGCGCAGGAGCGCCACGACTGTGGTCTCCAGTTCGGTAGTCGAATAGGGATCGTGCTTCACGCCCTCCGCGCCCAGGCGGTTCTGCGCCTGCAAATCCGCCAGAGTCCGAGAGTAGCGCGCCAGCGTCTGCTCGTCGGTCACCTGGAAAGCCTCAGCCTGCCGGGCGCGCCGACGCTGCTCCTCGAGCGCCGCCTGATAGCCGGCCTCGTCCACGGCCAAGCCGCGCTCTTCGGCCACGTCGCGGGTGATCTCGAGCGGTAGGCCGAAAGTGTCGTAGAGTCTGAACGCCGTATCGCCGGGCAGCACCTTCTGGCCCGCCTTCTCCAGTTCGGCCAGCGCCTCGTCCAGACGTGCCAGGCCCGTATCGAGCGTGCGCAAGAAGCGTTCCTCCTCCTGCGTGATCGTGGTGAGGATGAACGGCCGGCGGTTGGTCAGTTCGGGGAAGTACGGCCCCATCGTCTCGATGACCGTCTTGGCGACCTCGGACAGGAAGGGGCGGTCGAAGCCCAGTTTGCGGCCAAAGCGCGCCGCACGGCGCAGGATCATACGCAGCACATAGTTGCGTCCCTCGTTGCCGGGGATGACACCGTCACCGATGAGAAAGGTGAGCGCCCGCGAGTGGTCGGCAATGACGCGGTAAGCGACAATGTTCTCCTCGACCTGCGCGTCGGTGTGGCCCACCATTTCCTGCACGCGGCGGATGATCGGCATGAACAGGTCGGTCTCATAGTTCGAACCCACCCCTTGCAGCACGGCAACGATGCGTTCAAAGCCCATACCGGTATCCACGTGTTTGGCCGGCAACGGACGCAGGGAGCCATCGGCCTCGCGGTTGTACTGGATGAAGACGAGGTTCCATAGTTCGATAAAACGCCCGCAGTTCTCGCCGTTGACGCGGCAAACGTGGCCGGGCTTACCCTGCATCGTGCAGGCCGCCGGGCCTCTGTCGTAGTGGATCTCGCTGTTGGGGCCGCAGGGACCGGTGTCGGCCATCTCCCAAAAGTTGTCCTTGCGGCCAAAGAACAGGATATGCGTCGGGTCTATGTCGGTCTCCGAGCGCCAGAAACCGGCCGCCTCTTCGTCGGTAGGCAGGTCGCCCTCGTCGTCCTTGAAGACGGTGGCCCACAGCCGCTCCTTCGGCAAACCCCAGACGCCGGTCAGCAATTCCCAGGCCCAGGCAATGGCCTCTTTCTTGTAATAGTCGCCGAACGACCAATTGCCCAGCATCTCGAAGAAGGTGTGGTGATACCCATCGCGCCCCACGTCCTCCAGGTCATTATGCTTGCCGGAGACGCGCATACACTTCTGGGTATCGGCGGCGCGGGTATAGGGGCGGCTACCTAGTCCCAGGAACACGTCCTTGAACTGGTTCATCCCGGCATTGGTGAAAAGAAGCGTCGGGTCGTCCACCGGCACCAGGCTGGCACTGGGGACGATCGTGTGGCCGCGCGCGGCGAAAAAGTCGAGGAAACTCTGGCGCACCTCGGCGCTGGTCATTTTCTGCATGTCACGTGACTCGCTCTCTTAAGGGTGGGCGGTATTGTAGCCGGAAGAATGCAATCTGTCAACTGCTTTCGGTCTCAATTGTAGCGGCGGGGTGACCCCACCCCCACATCGGTCATTTCCCCAAAAAGGGCTGTTCGATTATACTTGCCCTCAAATGCCCGAGAAAACCGCGATCATCATCGGCGCGGGCATAGCCGGGCTTGCGACCGGTATCTATGCCCAGATGAACGGCTACCGCACGCACATCTTCGAGCAGCACACGCTTCCCGGCGGCGTCTGCACGGCCTGGAAACGGGGAGGCTATACGCTCGACGGATGCATTCACTTCCTGATGGGCTGCCACCCGGAGCGGGCGTTCTACCGGCTCTACCACGAGGTCGGCGCGCTGGCAGGGAACCGCCTGATTCGCGCCGAACACTACCTGCACTTTTTCGACGAATCCAGCGGGCGCGAACTGCAGATCACGCGCGACCTGGAGCGATTGGCGCAGGACCTGCAGGCCCTCGCGCCGGCCGATACCGGCGTCATCGGGCCGTTCATCGCGGGCATCCGCGCCATGCAAGGGTTCGACGTGGACGTGGCGCAGGCCCGCTTGCTGATGCGCCCCATCCCTGCCCCCGGACATCTCTGGAACGCACGGCATCTAGTCCGGCACTTTGCCCGCAACCGCGTGTCGCTGGAAACGTTCAGCAGGCGCGTACGCGACCCCTTCGTGAGTTGGGCATTGGGCAACCTGTTTGTGCCGGAGGCCCCCGTGCCGTTCATCTTCGCTGTACTTGCCCAGTTGACGACGGGCGAATTGGCCGTGGTGGAAGGGGGCTCGCTGAACTTTTCTCTGGCGACGGCACGGCGGTACCAGGAACTGGATGGACAGATCACCACCGCAGCCCACGTCGAGAAAATCCTGGTGGAGGACGACCGGGCAGTAGGGGTGCAACTGCGCGATGGACGTGAACACCGTGCCGACCTGGTGATCTCCGCTGCGGACGGCCATAGCACGATCTTTGGACTGCTCGGTGGCCGGTACGCGAGCCGCCGGATTCGCGCGCGGTATGAGCGGTGGCCGCTGTTTGCCCCGTTGCTGCTGATCAGTTATGGCGTGGCGCGCCAGTTTCCCGCCGTGCCACCGACGCGCGTCGTCCGGCTCGAACATCCGCTCATCATCGCCGACCGGACGGAGCGGCGGCTGATCTTGCGCGTCTTCAACTACGACGACTCTTTGGCCCCAGCGGGCAAGACGGTGGTGCAGGTCTATATCCAGACGGACTATGACTGGTGGGAAACGTTGCACAACGAGCGTGCCCGCTACGAGGCGGAAAAGGCGCGCGTCGCAGCAGACGTGCTGAATCGCCTGGAGCCCCACCTGCCGGGCATCCGGGCCGCCGTCGAAGTCACAGACGTCGCCACGCCGCATACGTTCTATCACTACACGCGCAACTATCGCGGCGCGTTCGAGGGCTGGCTGGTCACGCCCGAGACGATCCGGTTTTCGCTGGAAAAGACGCTG
The DNA here is from genome assembly GCA_034432855.1 of Anaerolineae bacterium. GTDB lineage: Bacteria > Chloroflexota > Anaerolineae > B4-G1 > B4-G1 > DAOUBA01. The sequence goes on from DAOUBA010000071.1 coordinate 48,416, forward strand.
CCCGGCCTGCGCGATTTCTACATGATCGGACAATGGACCGAACCCGGCGGCGGCATCCCGCCCGTGATTGACGCGGCGCGGCGCTTCGTGCAGATGCTCTGCCGGCGGGACGGGAAACGATTCGAGGTTGAGGGGAGATCGCTATGAAAACCGTCATCGTGATCGGAGCGGGTGTCGGCGGCATCGCCATTGCCGCACGCCTGGCCCGCAGAGGCTATCACGTCACCGTCCTGGAGAAGAACGCCGCCCCCGGCGGGCGCTGTAACCGGTTACTCCAAGACGGCCACCGCTTCGACATCGGCCCCAGCCTGTTTCTCCTGCCGCAGGTATACGCTGAAACCTACGCCGCTCTGGGCGAACGGATGGAGGATCATCTGACATTGAGACGCATTGATCCCACCTATCACGTCCACTTTGAGGATGGCAGCAAACTCGAACTTTCCGCCGACATCCACCGGATGCAAGAACAACTGGAAGCCATCGAACCGGGCGCTTTCGGCGGTTTCTTGCACTACCTGGCCGAAGGCCATCGCCACCTGACCATCGCCCTCGACAGATTCCTGAAAAAGAACTTTGCCACCCTCTTTGACCAGATCAGCCCTGACACTCTGGCGTTGCTGTTCCAGTTGAAACTGCTGACCAAACACTACGATAACCTGGGCCACTATTTCAAGGCTCCCAACCTCAAGGCCGTATTCTCGTTCCAGGACGTGTATATGGGGTTGAGCCCCTACGAATCCCCCGCCGCCTACTCGATGTTACAGTACACCGAACTGGCCGATGGGGTCTGGTTTCCGATCGGCGGGATGTATCGCATCGTCGAAAGCCTTTCCGAGATCGCTCAAGGATACGGTGCGCGCCTGATCTGCCACGCGCCCGTCAGACAGGTCGCGGTCGAGGGCAACCGCGCGACCGGCGTCATGCTGGAAGACGGCAGCCGCATGCCGGCAGACCTCATCATCGCCAACGCCGACCTGCCTTACGTGTACGATCAATTGCTCCCCGACCGCGCCGCCGCGCGCAAGATGATGAACAAGCAGTTCACCTGTTCCGCCATCATGTTCTACTGGGGCGTTGACACGACCTACCCGCAACTGGCCCACCATACTCTCTTTCTCTCCGGCGACTATCGGGCCAGTTCCGATAGCATCTTTCACGGCCACACATTGCCGGAGCGCCCCAATTTCTACATTCACGTGCCCAACCGCACCGATCCCTCGGCGGCGCCTCGGGGTTGCGATAGTTTGATGGTGCTGGTGCCTGTCGGCTGTATCTACGAGGAACTCGACCAGGATTGGGAGGCGCTGCAGCGGCGCGCCAGAAAGGCCGTCATCGAGCGGCTGGAGCGGTTCGGTGTGACCAACCTGGAAGCGCACATCAGGTACGAGACGATCTACACGCCTCACGACTGGCGCAGGATGTTCAACCTGGCGCGAGGCGCGACGTTTGGGCTGAAGCACAACGTCACCCAATTAGGTTACCTGAGGCCGTGCAACCGGCACGATCGTTACAAGAACCTGTACTTTTGCGGCGCAAGCACACATCCCGGCACCGGTGTGCCCATCGCCTTCCTCGGCGCTGCATTGGTAGAAGAGCGAATCCTGAAGGAACAGCCCCTCACCTAGAAAGCATTGCGCTGCGCAAAAAAGAACACCGCCATTTGGACGCAACCAGACCGAAAAGCCTGTCGCCATTTCAGACCGACTTCGACAGCCCTACCTTGACCCCAGATGCCCTTGTGCGCTCTAGCGTGCCCTAAACACTCTCCGGTTGACGGCGCTCCTGCACGCCACCGGACGGGTTCAGGTACCTGTCTGGATCGCGCTCAAAGGCCACCTTACAGCCCGGAGCGCAGAAGTAGTAGGTCTGCCCCTTGTATTCCGTTTTGGCCGGTGCCGTCTTGGGGTCCACCATCATCCCACAGACTGGATCCTTCACCATCCTGCTCACCCCCTCTCAGATGAACAGCGTGATCTGCTGCCGCGTCCTCCATTACCGCGCTGTGCGCGCTTTTTCTTTCACGTTTTGCCGCGCCGCCCAACGGCCGATGTGAGCCGTGCCCTCGCTGGCAAGATGCGACCGAATCGCCAACGTCTTCGAGTCAGGCACGCAGATCGAAAGCACATGGGTGGGGCGTCAGTCCACGCAGGGTAAGCCCGCACCCCTTGTCGCCGGGTTAATGGGCGCATGTAGCACTTGGGGGGGGAAGTGCTGACTGTCTCATGCCCGGCGCTAAAGCACCGGGCTGAACAAGCAAAAGCCCCCTTCGGGGGCTGAAAATAAGCCCGGCAGGACTTTCGTTTGGCTCAGCCGTGTGCTTTGAGCACACGGCGACGCTCAATCAACGTTCGCCCCCCCAAGATTTACATGCGCCCGTTGGCGACTGCGCCGCTTTAGTGACTGGCTATGAACATTTTTCAGATGAACAGAGTAATTTGGGAACCGCGTGCCTCTTGAATGTAGGTGCCCACCGCGCCATATTCGTCAATCAAATCCTCGCGCAGGTCCTCGCGGCGGAGGCCCATGATCTCCATCGTCATCTCGCAAGCGATGATCCTGCCGCCCAGTTCCTTGAAATCCCGCAACAGTTTCTCCAGTGACGCGACGTTGGCCTTCTTCATCCGCTGCTGGATCATCCACTTGCCCAGCCCCAGCATGTGCATCTTGGAGAGCGGGCCTTTCTCCAGCCCGCCCTTCTGCAAGCGCTGGAGGCCCCAGAAGGTGAAGTACAGCGAGACCTCCATCCCCATCGCCAGGGCGCCGTTGCCAATGATCAGCGCGCTGTAGACCTTGTCCATGTCACCGCTGTGCACGATGATCGTTGCCTTTTCCGCTTTCTGTTCCATCGCCCCCTCCTCATGACCGGCCCACAAGTCGCATGAACTCCCTGACCTGAGGGTCCCACTCGCGTGTCTCCAGTTCCAGTATCGTCTTTTTGCCTTCCTTGTAGGCAGTTGCGGCCACGTGCCCGCCCCCACCCTGGAAGTGGAAGCAGCATGGGTTCTGCTCGATTGCCTCAAGCCCCAGACCTTCCGCGCCAAAATAGGCCACCGCTTTGTGGATCGCCGCTTCGGTCTCCAACCTGGTCTCTACACTGTAGCGTGCCATCGCGCACCTCCTCCTGGCAGGCTAAAAGCCTACGCGTTTGTTAGCAGGCTGAAAGCCTGCGCTACTCACCGCCTGATGCGGATCTTCCAATCGGTGTCGCTCCCTTCGACGCTCAATAGTTCCAACCCCAGCGCCTTGACCGCCATCGGGATCTCTTTCTTCGAGGCCGGGTGTGTCCCGACGACCTCGATCACGTCCCCCGGCGCGGCCTTGCGCAGCGCCTTGCGCGTCTCGACCAGCGGCACCGGGCAGGTTTGCCCCCTGCAGTCCACCTTGATTTCAGCCATCGCTCACCTCCTACTCCGTGAACACCACTTCGACCTGCTTCACGTCCCAACGGTGCCCGACCTTTTCGACGATCTCTTCGCGGATGTTGTTGGCGAACTGGTGATCGGCCGGCAGGTCAATCACCACGCGCACCACACCGTCGGTCACTTCGATCTCCTTGACCAGCCTGGTACGCACCACGTCCAGGCCGGTCACCGGATTCATCACGTGCTTGAGACGTTTGCGCACGAATTCGACCGTCGTCGGCTCTTGCTCCTTGATCAGGCCGTGGCGTTCCTCATAGTTCTCGATGGCAGCGCGTAGCCCGTCCACGGCCAGCACCGAGCAGTGCGCCTTGATCGGCGGCAGCCCTCCCAGTGCCTCCGACGCCTGCTGCCAGGTGATCTGCTTCGCCTCTTCCAGCGTCTTGCCCTTGGCCAGATCGGTGATGATCGAGCCGGTGGCGATGTTGGAGGCGCAGCCGTAGGACTCGAACTTGACGTCTGTGATGCGCTGTGTTTCGGGGTCCACCTTCAGGTAGACGGCCACCATGTCGCCGCAGGCCGGACTGCCCTCGATGGCCCTGGCATCGGCGTCCTCGATCCGCCCCACGTTGTGCGGGTGGCGGAAATGTTCCATCACGAGTTCACTGTATGGTAATGGCATCACTCATCCTCCGTGTTGCGTGTTCCGTGCTCCTCCGCCCCTCTGCTCCCCTGCTATTCCTTCCCCAACGGGCTGATCTTGCGCAACTCATCCACGACCTCGGCCACCGCCTGCGCTACCGCGTCCACGTCCCATTCCTGATTGAAGCGCCCGAAGGTGAAGCGGACAGAGCCGTGGGCGCGCTCGTGGTCGCCGCCGATGCCCAGGATGACGTGGCTGGCTTCCAGCGAGCGGCTGAAGCAGGCGGAGCCGGTGCTGACGGCAAAACCGCGCATATCCAGATGCAAGAGCAGCGATTCGCCCTCGACGAAGCGGAAGGAGATGTTGGCGTTCTGCGGTAGCCGGTAGAGCGGATGGCCGTTCAGGCGCGAGTGTGGAATCCGGAGCATGCGCTCGATCAAGCGGTCGCGCAGTCCCTGCAGGCGCGCCGTCTCTTCGGGTGTGACCAGTTCCACCGCCTTTGCAAAGCCGACCGCGCCGGGGATGTTTTCGACTCCGGGGCGCAGGTCGAACTCCTGGAAGCCGCCGTCCATCCATTTGCGGATGGGCGTCCCCTCGCGCACGTACAGCCCGCCGATGCCCTTGGGCCCGTGGATGGTGTGCGCCGAGACGGTGATCAGGTCTACGGGGACCTCTTGCACGTTCAGCAGGACGCGGGTGAAACTGTGCGTCGCGTCGGTATGAAAGAGCACGCCCTTCTCGCGGGCCATCGCGCCGATGGCCGCCACATCCTGCAGCGTGCCGATCTCCTGGTTGGCCGCCTGGATCGAGATGAGGATGGTTTCCGGTGTGATCGCATCACGCAGATGATCCAGGTCCACGCGGCCTGTCTCGTCTACCCGTACATAGGTCACGCGAAAGCCTTGCTTTTCCAGCGCGCGGGCGCTATAGAGCACCGGAAAGTCTTCGATGGGGCTGGTGATGATGTGGCGGCCTTTCTTCTCGGCCAGCGCCAGGGCCACGCCCTTGAGCGCCAGGTTGCTCGACTCGGTGTCGCCGGAGGTGAAGATGAACTCTCCCGGCTTGGCGCCGAGCGCCGCGGCTACCCTCGCGCGCGCGTTATCCAGCGCGTCGCGCGCGTCCACGCCCAGCGAATAGCCGAACTGCGATGTGGCGACGGCGTAGAGGTCGAAAAAGTAGGGCGTCATCGCCTCCAGCACCCGCTCATCCAGCCGCGTCGCGGCGGCATTATCCAAATAGACCGAGTTTTTCAGCACCGCTTCCTCCCGATACAGAGCATCCCGTTCAATCCGTCATCATTGTACCACGTTTTTATGATAAAGTCAATACTTATCTATTAAATTCGCGTTAGAAATCTCCCGCGCCCGCGAATGGGGATTCGCGGGCTGCGGGTCTTTCAAAGAGAAGCGCCGGAACGGAGATTCCGGCGCATATGGAATCCTCATTCCGGCGCAGCGGGCCCCCTCTACCTCCCGCAATGCTCGCAGGAGGCATCCAGAAACCGATTTCTGGGGGAAATCGGGTTTCGGGCCCGGACGCTACGGATACAGATTGGGATTATCCGTTGCCAACCCCTCTGCGGCAGCAGCTGCATTCAGACGTTCGTCGGCCGAGACAAAGGTCAACGTCGCCAAGCGGGCGGCCACCAATGCCCGATTGGCAACGAGCGCCGAGGCCAGTTGTACGGCGTCGTACGCGCGCAGGGGGTGTCGCTCCAACATCTCCCACGCCAGCGCCACTACGTTCAGGTCCAGTTCGACGAATTCATACTCTGTTGTGCAATGGGCCGTAAACGCCTGCACCGCGATTGCACAGTCGGCGGATGGAACGCTCCCTTCGCGCCGGCGCCGCGCCAGGGCGCTGTAGACCTCGACCATCGTGATGCGTGCGGTCAACAATGTGTGGCCCGCTGCCGAAGCAACGGCGGCGCGCACCCACTCTGTGCCTGCCTCGTGGACGTACCGCTTGATCAATGCGCTGGCGTCCAAGTAGTACGTCGTCATCGCCCATCTCGCTCGGCGATGATGAGTTCCGAAAGCGGGCCAGCTGCCGCCAGCGCATGGGCCGCTGCTGCCAGGCGCGCTTCAGAAACCGGCGTGACCGACTCGGCGGGCGGCCGCAGCCGGATCACGTTCGCCTCCAGTAGAGCCTGCCGCACCCGCTCGCGCTCTTCACCGGCGGTTGGCAGCGGTGCAATGACCTGCACCTGGACGCGGGTATGTTCGGGCAAGGGCAGCGGCCTCAACAGGCGCAATACGCCTCGTTCGTAAATCGCGGTAATCGTTTCGCTCATCGCGGACATCCCCGGACGCTAAACTCTACCTGGTATTGTAGCATGCCGGAGTGGGGGTGTCAACTTTAGACGCCGGTCCGTCTCGCCCGCTTCGGTCTCCCGGAGCCTCCGACCCGACTGGCGACCGGGAAGCCGGAGACTGGAAGACCGGAGACCAAGAGACTGGGGACTGGAAGAACCGTGAGATTCCGCTGCACAAAGAGGCGCGCCGGGCACTGCGGCGTACCTGGCGGTGTGCCAGGACGATGGTGAAGGTGACCGTTGCGCTCGCTCACTATTCCTGGGCCAGCGCGGGCCGCTGGGTGCACGGGGCATCCAGGTGCGCCTGTCTGCGTTGGGTGAAGCGGCGGGTGTGGGGGTGACGCCACACCAGCGGTGGAAGGGTTGGGATGAGAACGAGCAGCGGTCGGGGAAACCCCCGACCGCTCTGGTTGGTCTGTAAGCGGGGATGAGGTCACCACGACCCGGCGGGAGCGAGTGGATCGCTCCCACGTTCGCGGATTCCGGGTCTTCCGCGCATCAGGTTGCCGCGACCGGCTGCGGCCTCTGCAAGACTTTGACCTCGCGAGCAATGCGCGGCGCTAATTCCGCCTCGGCCACTTCGAGTTCGTAGCGAGCCTGCAAGCGCATCCAGACGGCGGCGCTGGTGCCAAAGTAGCGCGCCAGGCGCATCGCGGTGTCTGCCGTGATCGCGCGCTTGCCGCGCACGATCTGGCTGATGCGCAGTGCCGGCACGCCGATGTCCTTCGCCACGCGGTACTGGCTCAACCCTAGCGGCTTCATAAAGTCTTCCAGCAGCACTTCGCCGGGATGGACGGGAGGGAGTCTCTCTGTCATTGCCCGCTGTCCTTTCACCTGTGATAATCTACGATCTCGACATCCTGCGCCTCGCCGCCGACCCATCGGAAGCAAATGCGCCAGCGGTCGTTGATACGGATACTGTACTGGCCGGCGCGATCCCCGTGAAGCGCTTCGAGCCGGTTTCCCGGCGGCGCTGCCAGGTCGCGCAGGTCTTCCGCCTCGTCCAGGTAGAGAAGTTTGCGCCGCGCCGTCCTCTGTATGTCCGGCGGCAGTTTCCTCGATACGACACCCTTGTATATCTTCTCCGTTTCGGCGTCGGCGAAAGAGGTGATCACAACCCCATAATATCACACGGTGATAGTATTGTCAAGGCCCGGAATCCACCTTCCGGGTTCGGTCTCCCGGAGCCTCCGACCCGACCGGCGACTGAAGACTAATGCCCTTTCGAGCCCTAGGGGCTTTGCTGTTCGTGCCAGCAGAAAGCCAGCCCTTGCACCTGCCCCCCGCGTTGCGAGCATCGCCGCAACCCCCACTACCCCCCGCGATGCTCGCAAGAGCCTCGCTTCGGATGATGGAAAGGTTCACAGGTTGGGACGCTTCTTCCAAAAGTTGCCCAAAAAGCCGTGCGGCATCACGATGGCGATTCCCCGAAACGGGTGCAACACAAGCAAATCATGATCGCCGCTCACGATGCACTCTGCGCCGCCGCTGAGCGCCAATTCCAGGAACTTGTTGTCTTGCGGGTCACGGCACTCGCTAACCTGCACGGTCACTTCGACCAGCCTTGCCTCACGGAGCAATGCAGCCAGGAACTCCATGCGCTCGTCCTCGGTCACGTAGCGGGTAAAGTCTTCCCTCCGCAGCACCCGGTCGAGTTCGTCAATCGTCTCCACCGAGACCAGTAACTCGCCTGCATCAATCGCTGTATCGAACGCCCGGCGCGACACGGAGCGCTTGAGCAGCAGCGCACTGACGACGACATTGGTGTCAAATACAAACCGGGGCTTATTGGGCATGGAGCATGGCTTCGAGTTTGTCGGCTGTCAGTCCACGCGCCACCGCTTTATCACTCACTTCGTCCATCAAGGACTTGAGCGACGTCGAACGGGCAAACAGCCCGCGCAGCCAGAGGTTCAGCAACAGCCGCAGTTTCGATTGATCGGCAGCCGGCGCCGAGTGATAAGCCTGTGCCAGGTCTGCGTCAACCTGCACGGTGATCGTTGCAGTAGTCATCACTCCTCCACTCTCCACTTCTCCCTGCGAGAAGCCGGTTCTCTCCAAATTATACCACGATGGCTTCTTCTTCGCCAAGCACTTCGACGCCAGAGGTGACCTCGGTCTTCTTGAGGCAGCCCTGGCACAGATAATAGCGCACGTGATCCACCTTGGGCTGGCGGCCACCCGCAGGATTCACATGCTGCGGTCTTTCGGACCGAGAAGCGCCGGAATCCCCATTCCGGCGCGTGCGGAATCATTCCGGCGCGGCCCCCTCCCACGCCCGCGAATGGGGATTCGCGGGCTCCAGGAGCCTCCGACCCGACCGGCGACCGGAAAGCCGGCGACCCGAAGACCGGAGACCAGAAGGCCGGGGACTGGAAGACCGAAGACTGGAGACTGGAAGACTGAAGACTAATGCCCTTTCGGGCTCT
>DAOUBA010000072.1:0-41437 GCA_034432855.1 Anaerolineae bacterium
GCCTCACGCATCACGGCGCAGCAGCGCTTCCTCCCCTACGGCGGGGTGCGCTGGCAGGAGGGCACCTTTCCAACGGATGTCGGCTTCACGGGGCATCGGGGGCATGCGGCGTTGGGGCTGGTGTATATGCGGGCGCGCTACTACCATCCGGCGCTGGGGCGCTTCGTGAGCGCGGATACGGTGGTGCCGGTACCGGCCAATCCGCAGGACTGGAATCGCTATGCTTACGTCGCCAACAACCCTCTCCGCTCGACGGACCCCAGCGGCCATCGCCCGATTGATGATCCGATGGTTGACGGAGAGTGCACGCCCACATCTTGCCGGCGGAACTCGCCACGGCCATCGCGACCGACAATACCACCTGCCCGCCGACCTGCCGTGCCGAATACAGCCACGACGGAGAGTTTCCTTAGTCAATCTTCGAGTGCACTTGGTCTCGCAACTGCTCTCCAAGACCTCGATGACGGAGCAAGAATGGTACATGGTGGATTCAGGGTAGTGCGGGGGACTACCTATGCGGGGCAAAGAATCATATATGGTAATGCACAGGCTATGGAGGCCGCAGGGCTTCCTGCTTCCCTCAGAAACGTGGGGGCTGCCAGACTGGCAGGCTATGGCGTTGCAAGTAACCCCTTGAGTGCTGCAGGGAAGGCAGCGTTCTCGCCTCTGAACATTGGGCTGTTGGTATTCACCTACGGACTTGACACCTACGAATATGGCTGGGGTAGCAAGAGTGATGTTGGCTTGAATAGCACCGAGTATCTTGCTGCATTGACTACAGATACTGTGATCGGGCTTGGCCCGCCAGCGGCTGGAGCAGCTATTGGTTTTGCAGTGGGTGGACCACCGGGTGCCCTCATCGGAGGTGGCATTGGCGGTCTTGCCTCTGCTGGGTGGGGTATCTTTGGTAGAGACGCCACAGTCAGTTTTGTGGATCAACACATTGTCACACCTCTTGTGGAGGGCGGGGATTATTGGCGATTCAATCCAGGCAGCTCAACGGCTTTTGGTGGAGGTATGTATGGGCCTGCGTGGTACCTGCCTGATTTGCAGGAGTAAGGGCTGACCGAGAGGACAATATGCCGGAGAAAAAACGAGACGGGATGGTAGGAACCGGAAAGCACAGGAAGCTACTCAATGATGAGCAGATCCGGGAGATAATCGGCAGTACGCTGGACGTAGGTGGAGGACAGAAGGCCTCTTCGCTAATATCTTCTGTACTTGTATTTTCCGTTATCGGATTTGTATTGGCCATTTCATCGCCCACCGAGTTCAGAAAAACCGCTGCGGCCTGGGCGTTGGCTCACTGGATCATCAACTTCATCTGGGCAGTGGTGGCCGGTTTGGGGTGGAAGACGTTGCCCGATTCGGAATCCAGGCAACTGTCGAGGGAGGAACGTGCCCGACGACTTCGTTCGGAGACCATGTGGTTCCGCTTTTGGAAGGGGGGGTTCTTGTTGCTGGTTTCCACGCTCATCTTATTGCTGGGCCTGGGGTTGCTAAAGCATCTCAGTTTGGCAGGATGGGTAGACGGACTGGGGGTGGCCGTATATGTCGTGGTGGGTACATTTTCGGCGTGGCAAAGGCGTCTGATCTGTCGAGTAATGGTAGAGGGATGGACCTCCGACACTCGGTTGGGCCGGTTGATGCTTCGCCTGGCCGCGATTGGCCCTGTGACTGCTGCTACGACTTGCTCTGCGATCGGTATTGCTCTGGCTCGTTTGCATATCTTGCCTAGAAGTATCGCAGCCATTCTGTTGGGCACGTTAGGCATCGTGTTGGCGTGTGCGATTGTGCCTTTCGTGGTGTACGATTTCTCAGCCGCTTGGATTCACCTGCAGGTTCATAGAGCTGAGGCCAAACAAGCAATGAAGGAGGGTTAACGGAATGGAAGCACCCGGTGCTGGATAGCACTCCTATCGAGAAGCCGGGCTTCCATTTCCAGTGTGCATCAAATGCCTATCAGCTACCAGCAGGTGGGTGGAGTCGAGGCACAAGCCAAGACCCACCTGTGCGGCAAGGGGCTTTCCACCCCATCCCCTTGCGCCAAGCATCTTCTAAATTTGTCAAGTGAGCGGGAATGGTGATTACCCACATGTGGGTTCGGGACTTGCGAACTCCGCCCAATGCGGTATGCTTGGGGGTGTCAACAACCAATTGCGGAGGGCGGAGGCATGGATACGATCCTGCGAAATCAGAGGATGGGCAATCTGCCCATGGGTGAGATCACCGATGATCTGGGAGTGTTCTTGAAGCCGGTTCTGCTCCACTTACCGGAGAAACGGCTGCGGGGGGTTGGGAAGCTGGCTGTACAAGGGATCATCGGCGGGCAGTCGCCTCTGATCACTCAAATCGCACGGGGCGTCGTGTGGCACAAGGAGACGGTCTGGCCGATGGCCAAGCGACTGTACCGCTTCATCTGGAACAAGCGTTTCAGCCACCGTGATCTGCTAAAAGGGGTGTACGGGATTGCTCAAGAGGTGGTGGCCCACTATGCGCCCGCGCGCCTGATTGTGGCACTGGACCCGGTCAACTTCGAGAAGCCTTACACCCGGGAGTTGGAGGCGGTATGTACGGTGATGAAAAGTACACCCCCTGGTCCAAAGGGGGAGAAGCGGCTCACATCCGGGTATCCTGCGATGACCGCCACAGTGGTGAATCTGCCAGAACCGGTTGTGACGTATGCGAATTGGTTTTCGTACCGGAGCGCCGACTTTGTCAGCGAGAACCGCGAGATTTACCGCTCGATTCGCATCACGCGAGCCTTGTTTCCCCACGCCCAACTGCGTTTTGTGGCCGATGCCGGACTGGATGACCAGAAAATCTTCGCCTGGATCGCTCTGGCCAATGCCGAATTCATCATCCGGGCTTGTGCCAACCGCACCGTTGAAGTCTACAATGAGCGCCTGGACCGTTGGGAAAAGGAATTGCTGAACGATTTGGCTGCTACAGTCCCATTGCCTCTGAAACTGCGGGTGGCATTCACCCACGCCCGCAAGGTACGCGTCGTCGAAATAGCGCTGGGCTGGCTGATGATCCGCCTCCCAGAAACAGAGCAAGTCTTGTGGATGTTGGTCGCCCATTGCTCTGACTCCAAGGACCTGATCCTGCTCACCAACGTACCGATCCGCACGCCCCAGGATGCCGAGACGGTCTACACCGAGTGGCGGTATCGCCCGCAGATCGAGCATATCTACCGCTTCGACCAAGAGGATGGCTTGGATGTCGAAGATGTGCGTGTCCAAACCCTGGAACGCATGCGCCGTCTCTTCGCCTTGACCCTGCTGGCTGTCTTGTTTGTCTATCATATCGCCCATACCTGGCCTCATCATATGGTCTTGTGGCTGCGTCGCTTGGGGGGCAAACTCGGCCTGTCCTCGGACCGCGACGGTCCCTATGTCCTCCTCGCAGGCATCCGGGCCGTCTTGATCACAGCCGCTACACTGGCGTTTTCTACACATCACCCATTCCCAAGAGCGAGGGAGACATGTGGGTAATCACCAGCAGCGAATCTCTTGACAACGCTTGCAAAATGTGATAAAATGTTATTTGAACAAACACCCTGTTTGTTCAGGGCAACCGTCCTTGGTAACCTGACTACCCGTACTATTTCTGGGCTCGTCGCACCACACAGTCCGGCGGGCCGGATGGCTATGAGCAATGTACCGGTATCCCCGTGTAGCCAACGTTGGCATGATCTGCTTCGTGCGCACCGTGGGATACACGGCACCGCGCGCGGAGGCTGAACAGTACAATGTCCCCATCTATGGAAGATGTAGCCCATCGGGCAGGCGTGTCGAAGGCTACGGTCTCAATGGTGCTCAATAACAAGCCTGGCGTCTCCTCCGAAACGCGCCAGGCCGTTTTACGGGCAGCGGAAGAGCTGGGATACCGTTTACCGGAACATCGCCCTCTGCGTTCCACGGAACGCCGAACCCTCAACATCATCTACCATATAGACGAAGAGGCCCGTGCTGAACCCTATGGCGTCGTGCCGGGTATTTTGCGTGGCATTCGCACCTTTGCCCGTGAGGCCAATGTCCATCTCACCATTCTGGCCGGTTACCCACGAGAGGGCTTGTCCCAGGTCTTGCATAGAGGCGGATTTTCGTCTGATGGGCTGATTCTGATGGGGCCGGCCCTGCGCCGAGACAGCGAGTCGGTCGTTCAAGCCCTGCAGACCGGTGTCCCTGTAGTGGCTTTGTGCCGCTATTGGCCAGACGTACCCATCAGCACGGTGGGACAAAATTACCATGAACAGGCCGGGATCGCTCTCGATCATCTCGTCCATCTAGGGCATCGGAAGATCGCCTTCGTCGCCGGTGAGATCGAGCAAAAGTACGATTGGTATCAGCAACGACTGGACTGTTATCGCAAACGAATGGCCGCCTTGAACGGAGGTGTGGACGAGGAATTGATCGTCCTGGCCAAGGATGGAAATGAGGCAGTCAAGACTTTGATGACGCGCCGGCCTGACGTGACGGCCATCTTTGCCAATCACGATGGCAGAGCCGTCGAAGCAATAGAGGGATTGCAAGCGATGGAACTCCGTGTCCCCCAAGAGGTTTCGGTCATCGGTCAGGACGACGCCAGACAGTCGCCAGAGGGATTGCCGGGGCTTACGACGGTTCGTTTTTCCCACTTTGAGGTTGGCTACCTGGCAGCCAAGTTCTTGCTCAAGCAGATTGAAAACAAGGAAATAAGTCAGGGCAACATCTGGGTACGCTGCCACCTCGTTGAGCGAGAATCGTGCTGCAGGCCACGTGATGATCGCCATGACCCTCTCGCGTCACCCCAGCCTGCTCACCGCCGATGAACTCACCACGGCACTCGACGTCCGAGGCACAGATCTTCCAACTGGCTTCTATCCGCGGGATGGTACCGGATCCTTATGCCCTACCGCGAGGATGCTCGTTCAACCCCCGGTGTAGTGAGGCCGTGGCCGGCAGATGCAACGTAGAGGAGCCACCCCTCGTCGAACTCAAACCCAGTCACCGGGTGCGCTGCTTCCATAACTGATCTCTTTCCCCATCACGTGATGTTCGAGAAGGAGTCGTATGGCAATCATCGAGCAAGAGTTCTTAGAGTTGACCCGGGAATTGGACATCAAGGCTTTCTGGGCAGAGAACGCGCTCTGTGAAGCATTCACAACCGACAAGCCCCGCTGTGCGCTTTCCTTCTCGCCCGATGACCACTGGCTCTCCGAGTTCTTGAGCGTCTCATCCACGCTCCGCTATTACCAGGACAAGGCCTATCGTGACGAGTTGCACAGGCAGGCCAACGAGATCACCCTCAAGTATGTCGGGCAGGCGTTCTTTAGCGAGGATACCTGGGAGCATGAGCCGCGACGTATCGAAAACCTCTTCCGATGTGAGTTCCGCTATACCGAAGGAGCTACCCCCTGGTTGACGCCGGTCACAGATGATCCGACCGAGTTCTCCAGAATCCTCGACGAGGCCGAGCGTACCGACCTGCGCTCGTGGAGCCTGCCGGACGAATACCTGGAGGAATGGGAACGACGCAAGGCGGAGGGCAAGCCATTGCCCTTGCTGGGGACAGGCAGCCGTGGTCCGGCAACTATTATGACCTCGGTGATTGAGCCGACCACGCTCTTGCTCTGGTGCTACGATTATCCCGACCTGGTGGCCCGCTTCCGCGACATCCTGGCCGAGAAGATGGTCGAGCACAATCTCATCCTGCGCGAGTTCAGCGGCAACAATCAGCCCGGATGGTGGATTACCGACGACAATTGTGCGCTGTTCAGTCCGGCGCTCTACCGCAAGTACTGTTTCCCGGTGCTCCAAAGGGTGCTCGAAGCCCTGGCTCCCGGCAATGCGCGTCGCTATCAACACTCCGATAGCGCGATGGCCCACCTGCTGGATCAGCAGTATGAACTGGGCATCCGTTATGTCAACTATGGCCCGGAGGTAGACGTGGCCCTCATCCGCGAGAAGATGCCCGACGCCTACATTTATGGGCAGATGCCTCCCCTCCTGCTCCGCAATGGCAGCCCGGAGGAGATCCGCCGGCGCGTGATGGACGACTTTAACAAGGCCGGCGCGACCGGCGGTTTATGTGTGACGACTGCCGGTTCACTCGCGGCCGGCACGGGCGTCGGACGCATGCGCTGGTTCATGTGGGTCGTGCAGAACGAGTGTCGTTACCGGTAGCCGCTGGCCTTCGCATAGGAGATTAGAAATGGCAGGCACAGGCAGTCGCTGGGTACCTGAACTGACCATCTATCGGGATCCAATCAGCGGTGCAACGGTGCACCAGTTGACGAACTATAAAGGCCACAGCAACCATTTCTACTTCACCTATCCGTGCTGGTACGATGGGGGGCGCAAGATTGCGATCTACTCCGACCGGGAGAATCGCACCAATCTATTCGGCGTTGACCTGGAAAGCGGCGAGATCACACAACTCACCGACCTTGACCCAGCGCAGGGCGAGATCAACGGCCTGAGCAGGAATCCGATACGCGAGGAAATCTATTTCTATCACGGCGATACGCTGATGGCGCTCGATCTGACATCGCTGGAAACGCGCGTGCTCTACGTCCGTCCAGAAGGCTACCGTGGAGGGAGCGCCAACGCGACTGCCGATGGGAAATACATCTGCGCAGGATACAGCGAGGACTTGTCCGACCGGATCATGATGGACCTGGGCCACGGCTACGTCGGGTTCAGCGAATACTGGGAGGCGCATCCGCATTCCATGATCGTCAGGATTCCCATTGACGGAGGACAGGCCCGGGTGGTGTACGAAGAGAACTACTGGCTGGGGCACATCAATGCCTCGCCTACATTGCCCAATATTCTCACCTTTTGCCACGAAGGACCCTGGCATAAGGTTGAGAACCGCATTTGGGGGTTGAACCTGGAAACAGGCGAGGTATGGCCGATACGCCCCAATGCGCCTGACGAGGCCATCGGCCACGAGTACTGGATGCAGGATGGCGAGCACATCGGCTATCATGGGCGCACACCCCAAGGCCCCGTCTACGGCGCCATCCGCTACGACAACACCGACCAGGTTGAGGTGCCATTCGAGGGGCGTTGCTGGCATTTTCACAGTCACATGCTCAATCTCATCGTCGGCGATGGAGATGCGAACGCCCCTTATCTGCTGCTGTGGCGCTTCAACGAGGGAAAGTTCGAGGGGCCCAGGGTGCTGGTGTGGCACCGTGGCTCATTCCACATTCAGCGCGTGCATCCGCACCCTTGCTTCAATGCCACAGGCACGCAGATTGTCTATACCGCCGATCCCCAAGGGTACGGGCAAGTCTTTGTCGTGGATGTGCCCGCCTTTGAAGCGTTGCCCGATCTGCCCCCACGTCCTCGATGAGATCCATCGGTGCGGGAGGCGCGCCCAGGCGGCGCGTGGCTGTTGTGGCCAGATGGTGATCCGCAGGGGCTATTCCACGCGGGCTCGATTCGCCCTCATCAGTTCGTCCAACATCGGCTCCACTATCGCCGGATCGCGCACGAGCGGATCGGTGGCCAGAGCTGCCAGCGCCGGCGCCCGCTCACCGCTGAGTGCTGCCTCGACGATCAACTCCTGCCGCGCGACGTGGGGCGCGACAACGGCATCGGCCGCAGGCGGGAGTGCTCCTACGGCCAGCGGGCGCACACCGAGCGCGTCGATCTCGGCGACACATTCGACCACCGCCTCGCGCGGGAGATTGTCTACCTGGCCGAGGTTGGGCACGTTGACGACAAAGCGCCCCGCCGGCCCGCCCAACAGCGCAGCCATCACCGGCGCCAACTGCTCCGCGGATTCCTCCAGCCGCCACTCACCGCCATTGACGTAGTATTCGATGTGTGCGCGACGTACACGCGCCATCTCCTCGCGCTGATCCACCGTGGTCAGCAGGATCCCGTACTTGCGCCCCCAGTCGGTCTGCTCGGTCAGAATGTTGGGGAAGAACTCGGCCACGTGACGGTCGCCCGCGCCGAACAAGACGCCCAGTTGCGCAAACAGCGTCAGTTTGAGCGCCAGCCGGTCAATGAACACGTCGAAGACGTTGTTGAGTTCGACCCCCCGCGCGAACTCGAATGGGTCGTGTACGGCCAGCCATTCACGCAAGAGTTCGAACCCGTCGCGTCCGCCGACATTGCAGCGCAGGATCACCGGCAGGTGATTGATGCCGGCAACCTCGAAGGTGATGGCCTCGGGCTGGACGCCGAACAAATCGGCCAAGTGATGACGCAGACCGGTCACCTCGTGGCATAGGCCAATGGTGCGAATATTCGTGGCGCGGGTGATGCCCCGACAGATCGTCGTCATCGGGTTGGTCAGGTTCAGAAGCCAGGCATCCGGGCAGAGCCGTTCCATCTCGTGGGCAACCCGAACGGCAAAGGGGATATGACGCAGGCCTCGCGCCAGGCCTCCGGGGCCTACGGTATCTCCCACCGATTGGCGGATGCCGTAACGTTCGGGGATTTCCAGGTCGTCGCGCATTGCCGGCAGGCCCCCAATCGCCACGCACAGGATCACAAAAGTGGTTCCCTCCAGTGCTTCTTCTCTGTCGAGGGTCGTGGAAACATGCAAGTCGCCGCCCACTTGCGCGACGATGCGCTGGCTGGCACGCGCGAGCAGGTCAAGCGCTTCGGCGTCAATGTCGTGCAGCACCAGTTCGGCGCCGGCCAGCGTCCCGGTCAAGGCCATATCGGTCACCAGAGCCGGTGTCCACTGGACGCTGCCGCCGCCAATAAAGGCGATCTTGGTCATGGCCAGACTTTCTCCGTGCAGCCTGCCCTGGCCATCAAGTTGCGCAGCGCCTGCACGGCGCAGGTCATGCCGCTTGCGCCGCTAAAGCCGCTGCTATGGCCGGCAATGGCTAGATGCGGCTCCAGGGCAAGGAATCCCTGATAGCCGGCGTCTCTCAGCCGGACGAGCAATTCTTCGACCTGTCCATCGCCTTCGCCAGCCGCGCAGACGCGGCCATCGGCCAGGTGCGCGTCCTTGATGTGTACGTGAGCCGTGTACTCCCCCAACAGGGGCCAGCCGCGTTCGGTAACCTGGGCTTCGTTCTCCTGTACAAAGTTGGCGGGATCCCAGAGGAAGCGGAGGTGGGGATTGGCGACAGTGCTCACCAACCGGTAGCAACGCGCCAGGGTGTCTCCCACAATGCCCTTCTCGTTCTCCAGTAACAGTATAAAGCCTGCGCGTTGGGCCATTTCTGTCAGTCGGGCCAGGCGGCTGGCGGCCTCCTCGACGTACTCGTCGTAACGGGCATTGCTGCTGGTATCCGGTGGGTAGAAGGAAAAGATGCGCACCTGGCGGCAATCTACCATCTCGCCGATCCGAAAAATGCGCGCCAGGTTGTCGAGTTCCTTTTCAATGGGTTCCACGATGGGGGATTTCCCGATGGGGCTACCCAGGCAACTGACGGCGATGCCATACTCGGCACAAGTGCGGCGCAAGCGGGTTACATCCTCATCGTCAAAGTGCAGAATATTCTTGCCCCAGGCCGCACGCAGTTCCAGGTGACCGATGTGCAGTTCACGCAAAAGACGCAATTGCTCGTCCAAATCCTCGGCGATTTCGTCGCCAAAGGCGCTGAGGGTGAATAGGGGGTGTGACATTTTGGCTCCTCGTCGGTTGGTTGGTTAGTTTGTTAGTTGGTTGGTTGGTTAGTTGGTTGGTTGGTTAGTTGGTTGGTTTGTTGGCCTTGAGGGCTTCGAACAGGGCGGCATATTTCTGACGATCGAGCGGGAGTTCCACCTCGGTATGGGTGTAACTGGAATAGATCATCGCATTGGCCAGTTCCAGCGACATGCGCCCTTCTACGCCATCGGCCGTCAGAGGCGCGCCGCGCAGAATCGCATCGTGGAAATTGCGATAGACGGCGATGTGATCCCCGCTTCCCGGCGGCAACTCGACCGGCTGCAGTGCTAACTCGGGCTGGGCAAAGCGCTCCGGGCACTGGACGACGAAATCGCGCAGATCGGTCTTAGCACGGAGGAAGGTGATCGCCCCATGCGCGATCTGCAGGCTGCCGCCCGTGCCGGCGATCTCCAGTCGCTGGGGGATGCCCGCCTCGGCAGTGCTGACGTGTACCGAACCCATTGCGCCGTTGGGCCACTCCAGCATTGCCTGCACGGTATCCTCGGTCTCGATGGGGTGAAGTAACGTGCGTGTCCAGGCGAATACCTTCTTGGGCATACCCAGCAGATAGCAGATCAGGTCCAGATCGTGCGGGGCCTGGTTCAGTAGCACCCCACCCCCTTCCCCGGCCCAGGTAGCCCGCCACCCGCCGGACTTGTAATAAGCAGCTGTGCGCGTCCACATCGCGGTCATGTCAAGGTGTTGAATCTTACCCAGATGTCCCTCGTGGATCAATCGGCGGGCAGCCTGGATTTCTGGGCGATGGCGCTGTTGAAAATTGACTGCAAGCAAGCGCCCTGCTTGCCGGGCCGCCTCGATCATCGCGTCGGCTTCGGCTACCTGGACGGCCATCGGTTTTTCGACCAGCACGTGGCAACCGGCTTCCAGACAATCTATGGTGAGCGACGCGTGGAATGGATGGGGCGTGAGGATGACAGCAACGTCGGGTCGGGTTTCGGCCAGCATGGCCTGATGGTCGGTATAGAACGCACAACCCGCTGCTTCGGCATTACGTCGGCCAGCCTCGGCATCTATGTCGCTACCGGCCACCAGTTCGACCGTCTCCAGCAGCCAGGCCGGGCGATGCATGCCAAAGACACCTGCACCGATACCGATGATGACGTGTCGCAATCGCTTCACTTGCACTCCCTTCACCAAGAAATCCACATCTCAATGCACGGGCAATCGCCCCCGGCACAGAGCGGCAATAGCCATCCAGGAATATTATCGCCTTTTTTGCTTCAAGGTCAAATTGCTTCGAAACCCGTACTTGCAGTTTACGGCCAAACCGCCTATAATATTAGCACCTCACCGAGGAGCCGATAAATGTCCGTAAGGTCAATCTCTTCCGCTGGCAACTCGCGGTGGACATCTTCCGCCCAGGAGCCGAATCCGATGGCGGAAATGCTCGAGCAGTACCTTGCCTCCTGCAAGCGACTGAAGTGCGGGCAGATCGTTTCGGGGACAGTCGTCCGCGTGAACCCCACCGAGGTCATCGTGGACGTCGGCGCAAAGTGCGAGGGCATTGTGCCGGATGAGGACCTGCTGAAACTGCCGCCGGCCGACCGCGAGGCGATCAAGGCCGGTGATAAAGTGCTTGTCTACGTCGTGGAGACAGAAGACTTGCGCGGTAACGTCATCCTCTCGCTCGCTCAGGCACAGGCGGCGCGCGATTGGCAGGAAGCGCAACGGCTGTTGGAAAGCCAGGAGATCATCGAGCGGCAGGTCGTCGGCTGCAACAAGGGTGGCGTGATTGTGCGCCTCGGCAAGGTGAACGGCTTCGTGCCGGGTTCCCAGTTATCACCAACACACGTTACAGACCCGGCAGCCGTCAACGGCGACAACAAGGACCGTTGGGCCGGGCTCATCGGCAAGACGCTGCATCTCAAGGTCATCGAGGTTGACCAGCAGCGCAACCGGCTGATCCTCTCCGAACGGCTGGCACTGCGCGAGTGGCGCAGCAGCCAGCGCGAGAGATTGTTGAACGAGTTGACCGAAGGGGACGTGCGCCAAGGTCGGGTCATCAATCTGGCCGACTTTGGCGCTTTTATTGACCTGGGTGGAGTAGATGGGTTGGTGCACCTCTCGGAACTGGCCTGGAAGCGGGTTACACACCCCAGTGAGGTGCTACAGGTGGGCCAGGAGGTCGAGGTGTACGTGTTAGGAGTGGACCGGGAGCGGCAACGTGTGGCCCTGAGCCTCAAACGTCTACAACCCGACCCGTGGGCCACGGTAGAGGAGTGTTACAAGGAAGGGCAATTGGTCGAAGGGGTGATCACGCGGCTGACCAAGTGGGGGGCGTTTGCCAGCATCGTCGGCAATGAAGCCATCGAGGGGCTGATCCACATTTCGGAACTGGACGAGGGCCCGGTCGTCCATCCCCGCGAGGTCATCCAGCCGGGGAAAATCGTCACGCTGCGCGTGGTCAGCGTGGATGCGGCGCACCACCGCCTGGCATTGAGTCTCAAGCAAGTCGCGCAGGGGGAGTATCTGGATCAGGACTGGAAGGAGATGCTCGCAGCCGGGCAGCCTGCTCCTGAGAGCCCGCTCTCGGTTGCGCTTTCGGAGGCCATGAGGCCTGCGGAGGATGTGGAGGGTTCTGGTAGCAATGGACAAGTTGACCAGGTTTTTCACGGATGAAGCCCGTAGAGTTCTAAAGTTGGCCCAGCACGAGGCCGAGCGGATGCGCCACGGTCAGGTCGGCACCGAACACCTGCTGCTGGGGCTTTTGCGTGAGAAGGAAGGCGTCGCCAGCCGCGTGTTGCGAGACCTGGGCCTGCAATCCGGAGACGTGCAACATTTGGTCGAACGGCTGAGCACAGTGCGGCCGCGGTCGCCAATGGCCGGCAACGACCTTGACCTGACTCCGCGCACCAAGCGGGTGTTGGAACTGGCGGGGGAGGAAGCGCGCCGCCGAGGCGATGCCAAGATTGATACGCACCACATCCTGCTGGGGCTGGTGCGCCAGGGCGACGGCACCGCACTGGAGGTACTCAATCACCTGGGCGTCACAGGCGAGCAGATCCGCCGCGTCACCGAGCGGGCAGTGCAACAGCCGGTTCCGGCAGGGAAAGAGCAGCGCAAACCGATCAAAACGCCGTTGATAGACCAACTGGCCATTGATCTGACCGAACTGGCCGAACAGCACAAACTGGACCCGGTCATCGGGCGAGAACAGGAGATCGAACGGGTGATCCAGATCCTGGCCCGGCGCACGAAGAACAACCCGGCGCTGATCGGCGAGCCGGGGGTAGGCAAGACGGCAATCGTCGAAGGGCTGGCGCAGCGCATCGTCGCCGGCGAGACGCCGGAACCGCTGCTGGACAAGCGCGTGCTGCAATTGGACGTGGGATCGCTGGTGGCCGGAACGATCTACCGCGGGCAGTTCGAGGAACGCCTCAAGCGAGTCATCAGCGAACTGAAGAGCAGCAACAGTATCCTGTTCATAGACGAGGTGCACATGCTCGTCGGGGCGGGGTCGGCGGGCTCTTCGGTAGACGCGGCCAACATTCTCAAGCCGGCTCTGGCGCGGGGCGAGTTGCAGTGCATCGGCGCGACGACGATGGAGGAATACCGCAAGTACATCGAGTCGGACGCCGCATTGGAGCGGCGTTTCCAGCCCATCATGGTAGATGAGCCGTCGGTCGAGGAGACGATCGAGATCCTGCGCGGTATCCGCCCGGTATACGAGGCCCATCACCGGCTGCGCATCAGCGACGAGGCGCTGGAGGCCGCCGCCAGGCTCAGCGCCCGTTACATTTCGGACCGCTTCCTTCCCGACAAGGCCATTGATGTGGTTGACGAGAGCGCCTCCCGCGTGCGCATGTACAAGTCACCCTATTCCAGCGACCTGCGCGCTCTGCTCGCCGACCTGAAAGCCATGCAGCAAGCCAAAGAGGAGGCCATCGAAGAACGCCGCTACGAGAAGGCTGCTGCGCTGCGGGATCGGGAGATCGAGTTACAGGATCGGCTGGAGATGCTGCGCGGCGACTGGGGCGATACCGGGGTCGTCGTCACCCCCGAAGATATCGCCGAAGTGGTGGCGATGTGGACGGGCATCCCGCTGACCCAGTTGCGTAGCGACGAGACGGAGCGGTTGTTGCACATGGAGGAGGAACTCCACCGGCGTATCGTGGGCCAGGACGAGGCCGTTGCGGCAGTCGCCAAGGCGGTGCGCCGAGCACGGGCTGGCCTGAAGGACCCACGCCGTCCCATCGGCTCCTTTATCTTCCTTGGCCCCACCGGTGTGGGCAAAACGGAACTGGCCAAGGCACTGGCCGAATTCATGTTCGGCAGCGAAGATGCATTGCTGCAACTCGATATGTCCGAGTTTATGGAACGCCACACCGTAGCGCGGCTGGTCGGCGCGCCGCCCGGTTACGTGGGTTACGAGGATGCGGGGCAACTCACCGAGACCATCCGCCGGCGTCCCTTCTCCATTGTCGTCTTTGACGAAGTCGAGAAAGCGCACCCCGACGCCTTCAACATGCTGCTCCAGATCATGGAAGAGGGCAACCTCTCGGATGCCAAGGGACGAAAGGTGGATTTCCGCAATACGATCCTCATCATGACCTCGAACATCGGGGCGGAGATGATCAAACGTGAGACGGGATTGGGCTTTGCCAGGCCGCGTGACGAGGCAGCCAGCAACGTCCGCGATTACGAGGACATGCGCAAGAGGCTGCTCGACGAACTGAAGCGCATCTTCCGCCCCGAATTCCTCAACCGCGTGGACAATGTGATCGTCTTCCGTGCTCTGGGTCGGGAAGAGATTGCGCAGATCGTGGATTTGGAGTTGGCCAAGGTCCGTGCGCGGCTGGTGGAATACGGCATCGGGATGGAGGTAACGGACGCAGCAAAGGGGCTGCTGGCCGAGGAGGGTTACAACGAGGAGTACGGCGCACGGCCATTGCGCCGGGTCATCCAGAGCAAGATCGAGGACGCGCTCTCCGACGCACTGCTGGCAGGCCAGTGCGTTGCCGGCGATACGGCGCTGGTGGACGTCGAGGTGGGCGAGATCGTGCTGCGGCAGGCGGAGGGGCGAAGCAGGCCTGATCACCAGGCCCCGAAATGAGGCCTCGTTTCCGGGCTTCGCCCTTACATTGCGTATACCCTCTCTACCTGCGGCACGATCACGCGCCAGTCGTAGCGTTCCTCGACAAAGGCGCGTGCAGCGCGGCCCAGCGCCTCCCGATGCTGCGGATCGCGCAGCAGCGCCACGACCGCCGCAGCAAAGTCGGCGGGCGAATCGGCCAGCAGCAGTTCGCGCCCGTCGGTCACCGGGTAGCCCTCCGCACCCAGGCGCGTGGCGACCACTGCCTTGCCCAGCGCCATCGCCTCCAGCAGTTTGAACCGTGTGCCGCCCCCCACCCTGAGCGGCACAACGACCACAGTAGCGGCCGCGACGTAGGGCCGCGTATCCGCCACCCAGCCTGTCAGCGTCACCGCCAGGTTGTTGCGCAGGGCATCCAGCCTCCTATGCGGCCGCTGCCCGACAGCGAGAAAGCGCGCATCCGGCTCCTCCGCCTGGATGCGCGGCAACACTTCCCCCACAAACCACAACACCGCGTCCACGTTCGGACGGAAGTCCATCGTACCGGTAAACACCAATGCATTGGCCGGGATCTGGCCGTTGGTACTTGGGGTTTCCGGCCGATAGGCCCGCGTATCAATGCCGTTGGGGGTGACGGTGACAGTCAGATTGGGCACCAGGCGGCGGAGCGCGACAGCGTCAGCCTCCGACACGGCGAGCACGCGGTCGGCGCGACGACAGACCTGGGCCTCGTAGCGGCGCAGCCGCAGCCACTGCACGAGCGAATAGGCCGCCCCAGGCCAGCGGGCAGGAGCACGCAGGTCGGTGAAGAAGGCACGCTGCTGGAGCAGGTACTCGCAGTTGTGGTCGTCGAAAACGACGAGCGCCCCACTCCCTCCTCTCCCCAAGCCACCACGAAGGGGTTTGATGACATCCAGGTACGGGGCCATCTCGATCCCCTCGATATGAATGACATCGAACGGTTCGCGCGCCAGCCAGTTGGCCAGACGACGGGCGTACTCATCAGAGGCGAGGCGAAGCACCATATCGGGCCGGGAGGTGGTAAACATGTCGCGGAGCCGGTCGCGGAAGGTGCGTGCAGGCGGCGGCACGATCTCGACGCGGCAGGCGGCAGCGAGCGGCCCGGCCACTTCCGGGGTCTGGCCGGGATCGAGGAACGAGAGCACGGCGATGGTATGGCGTTGCGATAGGCCGGAGATCAGGCCCCAGTTACGCAACGCAGTGCCTTTCTGGGGCGGATAGGGGAGTTGAGGGGTGAGAAAAAGAATGTTCATCGCAAGACGTGAGGCGTAAGGCGCAATGCGTGAAAGGCTTCGATTTGATGAACCATCCCAATCTGGGCTAGATCGCTCGAAATCAGCATGAGACGCTGAACAACACGGCGATGGTATTATACCACCGAACGGGATGGTTCATAATTGGTTGACACTCTGCCCTGTCGGCACGCCCGACGATAAATCGTCGGGCTAAAAGAACAAAGGGCGGCAAACCGCCCTTATAGCCCGCTTTAACGGGCGGCCGATTTTGAGGCATTCCAAAGTGTAAACCAATTTCTCCAGAAAGTTGAACCAGGCCCACTGAACAGCGGAGGCGACAGAGACGGCTGAACTGGCGCTCTTTGTCCACACTACGCGGCGGGCTCTACCTGCCCCCTGAACTGGCTCATATAGAGGTGATGATAAAAGCCGTGCGCGGCCAGCAGGCTTTCGTGCGTCCCTCGCTCGATGATCTGGCCCTCGTTGATGACCAGCACCTCGTCGGCGTCGCGGATCGTGCTCAGACGGTGGGCGATCACGAAACTGGTGCGCCCCTCCATCAGCCGCCTGAGCGCCTCCTGCAGGTGCTTCTCCGTGCGCGTATCCACGTTGCTGGTCGCCTCGTCGAGGATCAGAATGTCGGGGTCAGCCAGGATCGCGCGGGCGATGGCTAACAACTGCCGCTGGCCCTGGCTCAGATTGCCGCCCCGTTCGGTGAGCACCGTCTGATAGCCTTGCGGTAGGCGGCGGATGAACGAGTCGGCGTTGGCCAGCCGGGCCGCAGCGATCACCTCCTCGTCGCTAGCATCGGGCCGCCCGTAGCGGATGTTTTCCATCACCGTGTCGGCGAAGAGAAAGTTGTCCTGGAGCACCAGGCCCAACCGGCGCCGCAGGTCGTCCCGCTTCACCTGACGCACCTCATGCCCATCCACGCGGATCGCGCCCGCGTCCACGTCGTAGAAGCGGGTGAGCAGATTGGCGATGGTCGTCTTGCCCGCGCCGGTCGGCCCGACCAAAGCAATCATCTGCCCAGGCTTGGCGTGCAGGCTCACGTGCTTGAGCACGGGAACTCCGGGTTCGTAGCCGAAGCAGACGTCCTCAAAGACCACCTCCCCGGCGACGTGCTCCAGCGGCCGGGCGTCCGGCACGTCAACTTCGGGCCTCTCGTCCATCGTCTCAAAGACCCGTTCCGCGCCGGCCAGCGCCGACTGGATCGAGTTGAACAACTGGGCGATCTGGTTCAGCGGGCGAGAGAAGCGCCAGGAGTAGTTGACGAACGCGGCGACGGTGCCCACGGTCGCCAGCCCGTGCAGGGCCAGCCAGCCCCCGCTGGCCGCCACGATGGCCAGACCCATGTTGTTCACCATGTTCATCAACGGTCCCATAAACCCGGCCAGGATATTGGCGCGGGTCGCGGCCCGCTGCAGGCGACGGTTGACCACGCCAAAACCCTCGACCACGGCCTGTTCGCGCACGTACGCTTTCACCACCCGCTGGCCGGTGATGGTTTCCTCGATGATACCGTTGAGCGCGCCCAGCGCCTGCTGCTGCTCACGAAAGCCCCGGCGCGTATGGCGGGAGATATAGCGCGTCAGCGTGTAGGTCAATGGCGTGATCGCCACACAGACCAGTGCCAGCGGTACGTTGAGCGCGAACATCACAATCACCGCGCCTACCAGCCCTAACACACTGGCGATCAACTGGGTGATGCTGGAGGTCAGAGTGTTGCTGATGTTCTCCACATCGTTGGTCAGGCGGCTCATCAACTCGCCGTGGGGACGCTGGTCGAAAAAGCGCAGCGGGAGCATCTGTATTTTGGCAAAGAGGTCGTTGCGCAGGTCGCGCACAGCCCGCTGCGACACTCCGACCATGAGGTAGGTCTGCAGCCATGTCCCGCCCGCCGCCAGGACATAGGTGGCGATCATCAGCCCGACCAGACGCGCCAGGCCGGGCAGGTCGCCTCCGGCGATATAGACGTCAATCGCCCGGCCCATCAGATACGGCCCAAGAAGGTCCATTCCCGAAGTGAGCACCACCAAAAGGAGTGTGCCCACCAGCGCCCAACGCTGGCGCTTCAGGTAGCCCCATAGACGCACCAGCGTGCCCCGCGTATCTCTGGCCTTCTCCACTTCCCTGAGCAGGCCCATCGGCCCGCCGCCTGGGCGCGGGAAGATCGGGGGCGGCGGGCTATCTGCGGCTCTGTGCCTGCTTCCGCTGCGTCGTGGCTCATTCATGCGTCACCACCCCACTGCCCAGTTGGGATTCGTAGATTTCGCGGTAGATCGGGCTGGACGCCAGCAATTCGCTGTGCGTGCCCACCGCCGCGACCCGGCCATCGTCCAGCACCACGATCTTGTCGGCATCGAGCACCGTGCTGATACGTTGCGCGATGATGAAGCGGGTGCTGCGATGCGCCAGGCTCTTGAGCGCGGTCTGAATCCTGGCCTCGGTTTCGACGTCCACCGAACTGGTGCTGTCGTCGAGAATGAGCACGGCCGGTTTGACCAGGAGCGCGCGGGCAATGGCGATGCGTTGCTTCTGTCCGCCGGAGAGGTTCACCCCTCGCTGGCCTACGACGGTGTCGTATCCGTCGGGGAAGGCCATGATAAAATCGTGCGCCTGCGCCGCCTTGGCAGCCGCGATGACCTCCTCGTCTGTCGCATCCGGCCACCCGTAGCGGATGTTATCACGGATGGTGCCGCTGAACAGCACCGTCTCTTGCGGCGCAATGGCGATATGGCGGCGCAAGACGTCCTGGGCCACGTCGCGCACGTCCACGCCGTCAATCGTCACACGGCCCGCCGTCGCGTCGTAAAAGCGGGGGATCAGGTGCACCAGGGACGATTTGCCCACCCCGGTCGTCCCCAGGATGGCGACCGTCTCCCCAGGCTCGGCCACCAGGTTGATGTCCTTGAGCACCGGGGCGCTCCCGTCGCCGTTATAACTGAAGGTGACGTCTTCAAAGGCCACCCGCCCCCGAGGTGCGATGTCGCGCAGCGCCCCTGGCCGGTCCTGTACCTTCGGCTCGCTCTCCAACACCCCCTGGATGCGCTGCGCCGAGGCCACCGCCCGCGCTAACTGGATCACCAGCATGCTCACCATCATCAACGAAAAGAGGGTGATCATCAGGTAATTGACGAAGGCGATGATCTGCCCGACGTGCATGGCCCCGCGGTTCACCTGGATACCGCCAAACCAGAGCACCGCGGCCACACCCAGGTTCATGCTCACCATCATGAACGAGGGGGTCACGGCGATGGTGCGTGCGGCCCGGACGGCCTGATTCATCAGCGCGTCGTTGGCCGCTCCAAAGCGGGCCTGTTCGTGCCGCGCGCGCCCGAACGCTTTGACCACGCGGATGCCCGCCAGGTTCTCTTCCATCACCTGGTTGAGCACGTCGAGCCGTTCCTGGATCTGGGTGAACATCGGCGTGGTCTTGTTGATGATCCAGAGGACGAAGGCCAACTCGATCGGCATCAGCACCAGCGGCAGAAAGGCCAACTGCCGGCCGGTAATGACGGACATCACCAGGCTACCCACCATCAACAGCGGCGCCCGCACTAGCATGCGGAGCATCATGTGGATGGCCTCCTGGACCTGAGTCACGTCGTTGGTCAGGCGCGTGATCAGTTGACCGGTCTCCAATTCGTCCAGGTTGGCGAACGAGAGCGTCTGCACTTTGCGGAAGAGGGTTTCGCGCAGGTCGGCGGCAAAGGACTGCGCAGCCTTAATGGCAAAGACACCGCTGCTCACCCCACCCACTGCACCGATCATCGCTAGACCGATCATCAGCAGCCCTGTCTGGATAACCAGCGGCAGGTTCAAATGCGCGATCCCCTCATCCACGATGCGCTGCACCATGCGCGGCTGCATCAGGTCGAGAGCAACCTCCAGCATCATCATCAGCGGCGCCAGGATGACCCAACGCCAGTAGGGTTTCAAGAAGTTGAGCAATCTGAATACGGCTTTCATTGCAGGATTCCATCCACCAGCAGGCTTTACCCCAATGCTGCTAACACTTTAGTTTCCGGTAAACCGGTTACCGCGGGTGGGCGGCAACATCCAGCATTCCCTTGGGCAAGTGCTCAAAGATGGCGGCCTTTTTCCAAAGTCGCTCCGGCGATGGCCAAGACTCTGGAAAAGTCGCTCTCGCCAGCAGACAGCGCAGCCGGCCGGATGTCGGTTTAGGGTGGCGATCCCAGAATCCAGTCGGGATCGACGCGCCCCACCCAGCATTTGCTTGCCGGCTACGGGTACCTGTTCAACCAGCCAGCGGTCTCGGAACAGCCCACGCAGTGCCGCACCCATCGTTTGAGATACCGCAGTATAGAGTAGTGGTGACATTCGGCTTACCTCCTGGCGAAGATGTGCTCATATTTTGCCACAGTTTCGCCGAATGACCACACAATTCACCGGAAACTAAAGTAACATTTCGTTTGGGCAACGCGTGGGACAGGCTTTCCAGCCTGTCGGCAGCCTGGAAAGGCTGCCCCACATCGGCCTTGCGCCCGTCGAAAAGCCTCCAACGAGGCACCGAACGCAAAAAGTTAGTGCCATTGGGCTTCACCCTCCCTAGCACGGCGGCCTGTCGCCGGTCACATGCCTCAGGTTCTCGCGGATTTGTTGCAGCAAACGACGCAGCAAAGCGCGTTCTTCCTGGGTAAAACCATCGAACGTCTCCTGCTCCATCCTTTGCCACACGACCTGCACCTGGCTCTGAATCGCACGCCCGGCCTCGGTCAGGTACACGCGGGACACGCGCTGGTCCTCAGCGTCGGGTTTGCGCACCACGAAGCCGGCCTTTTCCATCCGCTGGAGCATCTTGGTGATGGTGGCCGGCGTCACGTGGAGCCGTTCGGCGAGAGCCGTGTGGGTCAGCCCCTCCTGTTCCCACAAGGCTTTCAGCACAGGCGGCTGCCCGCGATACAGCCCGATGGCCTCCAGAAGCGTGTGGGCCCTGGAATGATGGAGATGGCAGACCTGCGCCAGCAGGAAATCGAGCGACTCTGGTTCAATAGCCTGTGACATCACGTGCTCCTTTCCCACAATTACTTAGCCGGTTGAATATTAGTTGGCAAACTATTATATACGTGATTGCCGATGGTGTCAAGGCCAACAACATCGGCCCCAGGCAGTATGCCGTAGGCCGCCCAAGTTGTTGCCAACCGCACCCTGTGCTATACTTAGCACGACGCATGCCGCCATTGGGCGACGTGTTTGTGCAGGTTCGCGTGCATCCGCCGATGGATTCTTCCGGAGGAAGACGGTGAAGCCCACTCTAGCCCTCGAACAACGACCGGTGGCAACGCCGCAGTTGATCGTCGCCAATACGCTCCTGCGGCTCTCAGCCACAGAATTGGAGCAAGCCATCGCTCAGGAGTTGGCGGAGAATCCGGTCCTGGAGTTGGTCGAGGTGCTACAATGTCCCCGATGTGGCCGGGCGATGCCCGACGGCTATTGCCCCGTCTGCGCCAGGGCGGGCGTTCACCAGGAGATACTCGCCGATTGGGAATACGATCTGCCCACGTGGGAGCACGACGACGGGGGGGAGGACGACGTCATATCGCGGCTCGCCTCCGACACCACTCTGACCGAGCACCTTTTGCGCCAGGCTCGCCTGGTTCTTCCACCGGAGGACCTGCCGATAGCCGCCTTTCTGGCGGAGAATCTGGACGATCACGGTTTCCTGGATTGCGATCTGGAAGAAGCGGCAGGACTCCTCGGGGTGGATACGGCGCGTGTAGAGAGCGTCCTCTCCGTCCTGCAGGGATTGGACCCCATAGGCATCGCCGCCAGGGACGTGCGGGAGTGCCTGCTGATCCAACTTGAGCATCTGCGCCAGGAAGGAATCGCGCAGCCGCTGGCCGAGGCCCTGATCCGCGATCACTGGGAGATGTTAGGCGATCCGTCATTCACCAGGATCGCCAGGGCAGCGGGAGCGACCACTGGCGAAGTGCAGGCCGCTCTACAATTCATCAGGGATAGACTCAATCCCTATCCGGCGCAGGCGGATTGGAGCGACCTTCGCGAGTCGCCGCCTCAGAAAACGGCGCTCTCCCTCAGGCCGGACATCATCATCAGGAAGGGAAACGGTGCTACGGACGCAGGATACGAGATCGAGTTACCTGGAGCACAGGCGTATCGCCTGCGCATCAGCGCCGCCTACCTCGAGGCCGTGAAGAACAAGGCCGCGTTTGCCGGGCGGGACTGGGAGCAGTGGGAGACGTTCTATGCCCGCGCCCGGTTGTTCATCGGCAGCCTAGAACAACGCTGGCAGACGCTTCAGCGGCTGATCCACCATCTCGTGGCCTATCAGCAGGACTTTGTGGCCAAGGGCGACAGGTACCTGAAGCCGCTCACCCGCGCACAACTGGCCGACGCGCTGGGCGTGCACGAATCCACCGTCAGCCGGGCAGTGGCCGACAAGATCGTGCAACTCCCCAACGGCAGGCTCATCCCCCTGACTCGATTCTTCGACAGGACTGCGCCGGTCAAGGAAGCCATCAAGGAACTGATCGCCCACGAAGACGAGCCGTTGAGCGATCGGGCGATTGCCGAAAGATTGGCGCAGCAGGGCTATCGCCTCGCCCGGCGGACGGTGACCAAATACCGTAACGCCTTGAACATATTGCCCTCCTCGCTGCGTTGAGCAGGCAAGGGACGGGAGGTTGAGAATGGCTGCTACAGTCTTGATCATTGACGACGACAAGATGATCTGCTCTTATCTCGGCGGTGTGCTGAGCGAGGATGGCTACGAGGTACTGCAGGCCGCCACGAGCGCCGAAGGGGAGACCTTGCTGAAGACAAAGCCGGTGGACATCGTACTGCTCGACCTCAGGTTACCGGACAAGGACGGCATCTCGGTGTTGCGTTGGATCAAGCAGGAGGAGCCCAACGTGCAGGTCATCGTCCTCACCGCCTTCGGCGCGGTGGAAAGCGCAGTGGAGGCGATGAAACTAGGGGCCTATGATTACATTGACAAGCCGTCCGATGTGTCCAAGTTGAGACTGGCAATTACCCGGGCGCTGAAGGAACTGACCATGCGGCACGAGATCGAGCGGCTACGTCAAAAGTCTGCAGGATACGGCCAGGGCTGGATCGTCGGCAAGAGCAAGGAGATGCGTCGCGTGGCCGAGTTGGTGGAGCGGGTGGCGCAGGGTAACGCGACGGTTCTGCTGCAAGGGGAGAGCGGCACCGGCAAAGAGGTCATCGCCAACGCTATTCACCAGCAGGGCCCGCGGGCAGACAGGCCGTTCGTGGTGATCAACTGCGCGGCCATTCCCGATGCGCTCCTGGAAAGCGAGTTGTTCGGCTTCGAGGCCGGCGCCTTTACCAGCGCCAAGAGCCGCAAGAAGGGATTGCTGGAGGTGGCCGACGGCGGCACGCTGTTCCTCGACGAGATCAGCGAGATGCAGCCACAGATGCAGGCCAAGATCCTGCGCGTCCTGGAGACCAGAACCCTGCGCCGCGTCGGCGGGACGAGCGACATCAAGGTAGACGTGCGCTTCATCGCGGCCACCCATCGCGATCTGCGCGCGGCCGTCCGCGATGGCACATTCCGCGAGGACCTCTACTACCGTCTGGGCGTCGTGGTGATTGACCTGCCGCCCCTGCGCGAGAGAATGGAGGATCTCGAACTCTTTGCCGCTGCATTCGTTGACGAGTTCAACCGGACGATGGGCAAGAACATCACCGGCATTTCCGACGAGGCACTCCGGTTGATGAAGGGCTACCGCTGGCCGGGCAACATCCGCGAATTGCGGAACGTCATCGAACGGGCAATGGTGCTTTGTGACAGAGGGCAGATACAGCCAGCCCACCTCCCCGCCGAATTGGGTGCCGCCAGCGCACATCCACAGTTGCCCACAAGCCTTCCGGCCGAAGGAGTGAACCTCGAAGACCTGGTCTCCCAGATGGAACTGCGGATGATCGAGGACGCGCTGGCAAGGACGCACGGCAACCAGGTCGAAGCGGCGAAACTCCTTTCCATCTCACGCGATCAACTGCGCTATCGCCTGCAGAAGTATGGGCTAGCCTGACCCCCCAGGCGGAAATTTCCACAGCCCTGCGAAAAATTCCCCACCCGATAGCGGGAGCGGGGTTACCCCGCCCCTACTCTCCCGCGCCTCCGCCGCGCTAGAGACAGGTCACCCTGCCCTGTTGGGGCGAAGTGACCCCGACCCCTCGTTGGCACGTTTCTTGCAGTAAAAGAAGAGTGGGAGCAGCACCTGGGCCGGTTGCCTGCCCGCCTGCGAAGGAATTGAGATGGAATTTGAGATCTGGATTTCGTCGTTCCGAGTGGTCCTCCTCAAACTGGCGCCCTGGGAGTACCTCCTTCTGGCACTCTATACAGTGCTGACCGTGCTACTCCTGATCCGCTTCCGCCACGACTTTGCCGGATTGACCCGGCGCCGCCTGCTCCTGTTCGCGGGCCTGCTGATTGCCCCGCTACTGGTCAACCGCTTCCTGGTGCTCACCTTCCCCGCCCCCGACCTCTTACCACCGCCGGATGTGCCCTTCGAGCCGCATCGCCTCGCCGCGCCGCTGCTGGGAGCCATCCCGATCCTCGCCGCCGCTGCCTGGCTCGGTGCGGGGCCTGCGCTACTGGTGAGCCTGGTCAGCGGCATCCTGCGCGCCGACGTGATGACCGGCGGCATCGCCGAGCCGACTCACTTCGTCTTCTTTGGTCTCATGGTCGCGCTGCTCCTGCGCCAGGACTACCGGGGCAGACTCCCGCTTCTCGCGCGCCAGCCCCTCTGCGCCGTCCTGCTGGTGACGCCGCTGTCCAAGGTGGTGCTGCTGTTCTCGATCTTTGCACACGTGGCCGACGTGGGCCTTGCCGGGTTCGACTATGCAGTGACATTGACAAAGGCCTACGTGGGACCGGAATTGGTGGAAGGCCTCGCCGCAGCCCTCGTCGTCCAGGCACTCTACTTGCGCTTCCCGCGTCTCCGCCCTGTCCACGTAGGGCAACGCCCCGCACCCTATAGTCGCAGCCTGAACCGCAAATTCCTCTTCATGGCCATGCCCGTGCTGGTGCTCACGGTCTCGGCATTACTCTACGCCGTGATCACCCTCACCCTGCCTCTGGCTACAGCGGAGGCAGTGAACGCGATCTCGCGGGATGCCAGCGTCGCTGCCGAAGGCGTCCCCTACTTCATCTCCACCGGTCAGGGCCTGCTGACGAATTTCGCCAGTGACGATCGCCTGTGGAGCGACGATCCATCTGTCCTGGCAGCCCGTTTGGAAAGCGACCTGCGGAGCAGCGTCTTTTTCACCCAGTTGATGCTGCTCGAGCGCGGCGGCCGGCTGCTGGCGATCTATCCCCCCACAGATGACCCAAGACTCACGACGCAGGAAGAGATGCTTCTTCGGCGTGTGTTCGAGGAAGGGGCGCTTCAGATCAGCACGGCCCATCGCTCTGTGGAGGGAGAGGCCATTCTTTCGTTTCTGATACCGGTGGAACCGACGGGCGGGGAGGGTGAGCTCTCCTCCAGAGTACTCGTCGGGCGCACCTACCTCGACGTCAACCCGCTGCTCAACCACATTCTTGGTGGCCTGCAATGGGCAAGGGGACAGAGCGAGGGGTTCATTGTCGATCTCGATGGACATATCGTGTCTCATGCGGATAGCCGTATGCTGCTGAGCGATTGGCAGGTGGAGAAGGATCGCCCCCACCTTTTCACCGGCCCGCGCGGTTGGGCCTACGAGAGCCGCAACCCCAGGGACAACACACGCCAGATCGTCTACTACATGCCGGTAGAAGGATATCCTTGGGCAATTGTGGTGCAACTCCCCTACGAGGTTGTGCTGGCGCGCGCCCGGGCGATGGCGACCCCCCTGCTGATTGTGCTGGTTCTGTTCGGAAGCGTGTTGGCAGTCGTTATTCCCGTAACCACCCGATTGCTGACCCGTCCGCTGGATCAACTGGCCGTTGCCGCCGAACGCATCGCCGAAGGGGACCTGACGCAGCCTGTGCAGGTGGCTGGCGACGACGAGGTAGGGCGAGTAGGAAAAGCGTTTGAGAGCATGCGTGCCCGGTTGAAGGCTCGCATGGATGACCTCGCCCTGCTGCTCGAGACCGGCCAGACAGTCTCGGCGACGCTAGACCTGGCTACAGGGATGGCGGTCATCCTCGAAGGGATGTTGAGGGCCACCGAAGCCCAGGTGGCTCGCACGTTGCTCCTCTCCGAAGGCGGCGAACCGCAGATGACCTTATCGCAAGGCGAGTTCATCGGAGGACTGGAAACGCTTGACCGTGTGTTGGCTGCAGCGGTTAAAGGACGTGAGCAACCGCTGGTCGTGGAGAATCTGGCCCGCGCCAGGACGCTGGGCATTCCCGAATCGTTGAATGGGACGCTCAAGACCGTCGTCGCGCTCCCCGTGCGCGCCAAGGACCGGCTGGCAGCAGTGATGTGGGTGGGATACACCGAGGCGCGACGCCCCGACGACCTGGAGGTTCATCTGCTCTCCACGTTAGCCACCCAGGCGGCTGCGTTGGTGGAGAACGCCCGTCTGTTCAGGGCCGCCGAGGATGGACGGCGGCAACTGGCGGCGATCCTCAACAGCACTACCGACGCCGTACTGGTCACCAATCAGGAGAACCGCATCTTGTTATTGAATCCGGCAGCCGAACGAGCCTTTGGCATCGCTGCGGATGCCGTCACAGGGCAGAGGCTCGAACAGACCGAACTGGAACCAGCGTTGGCACAGGCGTTCAGCGAATCGCTGGCGTTGGGCAAGGCACCGTCCGGGGAAATCCCGCTGCCCGATGGCCGCACACTGCATGCCAGCCTCGCTATCATCTGGGGCGCCGACGGCGAGCAGATCGGGCGCGTGGCCGTGATGCACGACGTTACCCAGTTCAAAGAACTGGACGAGATGAGGTCCGAGTTCCTGGCGACGGTCTCGCACGACCTCCGCGCGCCGCTGATCTACATGCGCGGCTATGCCAACATGCTCCTGGCGATGAGCCCCCTCGACGACAAACAGCGCGAGTACGTCGAAAAGATCCTCTACGGCGTGGAGCAGATCAACGAACTGGTGAGCGACCTTCTGGACCTGGGACGCATCGAGACCGGCGTGGGGTTGGAGCACAGGCCGTGCCATCTGGCAGGAGTGCTGATCGAGGCGGTGGATAGCATGCGCGCCCGCGCGGTAGCAAAGCAGATCTCCTTACGGCTGGAGCCGAGCGCGGACGTGGCGATCATTGCTGGCGACGCGGCGCTCCTGCGCCAGGCGGTCAGTAACCTGGTGGATAACGCGATCAAGTACACACCCAACGGCGGCATCGTCACCGTCGGGCTGACCGTGCGCGCCGACGGCGAGGGGAAACGGGCCGTGATTCACATCACCGACACGGGCATCGGCATCGCGCCGGAGGATCAGGCGCGGCTGTTCGAAAAGTTCTACCGCATCAAGCGGCGTGGTGCGGCGGACGAGGCAGGTACCGGCCTGGGTCTCGCTCTGGTCAAATCCATCGTCGAGCGACACGGTGGCAAGGTGTGGGTGGATAGCGAATTGAACGAGGGAAGCACATTCTACATTAGCCTGCCCTTGAGCGATAACAAGACAACGTAGGGCCGTGGCTTCTTGCCCCACGTTGCGGCGAGGCACCGCATTGTGAGAAACAACGGGAAAGGATGGAGACGATGATCACGAATCTCCGCATTGCGATGGCAGTTTGCCTGTTCTTGCTGGGCGCGTTCTCGTGTGTGGCCGGGCTGTGGATGATCCTCGCCCGGCGCTATCAACAGGCACTGAAAAGCATCTCAGCTCACTCGGCCAGGATCAGCAGCAAGGCTGTCACCGACGTCGCGCTGGCGCCGCTGATCGAGGCTTTCTCCGGGCTTATCAACGCGCTCGACCAACTCGTGCGCACCTCCGCCGGCATCGGTGTATTCCTCTGCCTGGCCGGCGCCGGACTCTGCCTGGCAGCATTCTGGATGCTGTCCAGGATATAGGCTTGTGCACAGACGTTGGGACGTGGCAGCAATGTAACTATCTTGACAATGTCAAGTTTGCCTTGCCGGGTCGACCTCACCCATCCCCACCCCGGCCATCCCCTTCCCTCTCCGATGCGGAGAGGGGAAGGTGCGGGAGGGGTTAGTAGAGGTCAGAAGATTTCGAGAACACGAGGAAAGAGCAATGCCTGGGCATCGGGCACAAGAAGAAGCAGAGGGCTTGAGCACCTCGCCATCGTTCGAGCAGCCGCTGTTGCATCAGTACCTGCAGGCGATGTGCGATGATCGCGGCCTGGCCGAGATCGCCCGGCGCTACGTGCCTCTCAAAGTAGAGCTGGGTAAGGAAGTGCAGAATGCTGTGGATGCAGTGATGGCCTTAGAGCGCGCGGTGGTGCACGGCGGTCTTGGGGCGGGCAAAACTGCCCTGCTGCACATTCTGGCCCACCGCTCAGCCGAGGAGGCGCTAGCAGCAGGCCAAGAGGCTCCCATCCCCTTCCTGCTCGATCTGTCGGCGTTGCGTGAGGGCTGCGGGCCGTGGGAACTGCTGCTCCGCTCCCTCCGACGCTACCAGCCGGCCGCCAGTGATGCGACCTTGCAAGCGATCTTGCGCCGGCAACCGCCCCTGTTTCTGCTAGACAATCTGGATCGGCTCACCGATAGCGCCATCTTGCGGGAATTGAGATCCTGGCTGGCTTCCTGTGCCCAGGAATACCCTACGGCCCGGACGATCATCGCCTGCCGCACACAACACCTGCCGGCCCATCGCACCTGGTTGGGGTCCATCCCAACGCTGGAGATCCTTGCACTGAACGACGCCACGCTGGGGCAATTCCTGCGCCAATACACCTCCGAAGCCAGAGCCAGCGAACTGAACCGCGGGCTTAGAAGAGATAGCCGCCTATGGGAACTGGCGCACGTCCCGCTCTTCCTGCGTGCCATCCTCGACCTGGCTGCGTCCTCCGACGGAAAGACCGCCTGGAGCCGTGGCGCTGTCATCCGCGAGGCGCTACGGAGCGTACTGGCACTGCCAGATTCGGGCCACGTCGAACACTGGCTGGAATCCGCCGGCCGCGGGTTGACCCAACTGGCCTTCGCCTTGCAGCAGTTGCAAATGGACGACCTGGACTGGCAGGGTGCCAGTGAGATCCTGATCGGCAGCGGCCAGCAGATCGAAGACGCTCTCCACACCGGCCTGCTGGTCTCGAACGAGGACGGCACGCGGGTAGGGTTCCCGCACAGTCTGGTGCGCGAGTTCTTCGCCGCTGTAGCACTCAAACAGAGGCTGAACGGCAGCCTGGACGTGGGCCAACTCGTCCAAGACGGGCGCACTCAACAGCGCTGGCAAGGCCCCTTGATCCAACTCTGCGGGCTGCTGCCCGACC
This sequence comes from Anaerolineae bacterium, assembly GCA_034432855.1. Lineage (GTDB taxonomy): Bacteria > Chloroflexota > Anaerolineae > B4-G1 > B4-G1 > DAOUBA01. The sequence goes on from DAOUBA010000072.1 coordinate 29,267, forward strand.
GTTTTGGCCTGGTCCGCGAGTTGCTGGCCCGACCGGGCGAATACCGGGTGGTTCACCTGGCCGTCCAGTGCCTGATCGGCAACGAGGATCGGCAGGGACTGCGTGAGCAGGTGCGGCGCTTGATGGAGCAAGGACTCCCCCCAGCCACCATCTATCAACTGGGCGTGGCGCTGAAGGAACTGGGCGCGCCGGAAGAATCTACTGCGATGTTAGGGAGCATCCTGCCTGGCGAATCCACAGACGGCACGTCGCCACTCATCTACCGCCACCTTGTACCTGGCACAACCCTTTCCACAGCAGGCTGGCAGCCAGCCAAGGTCATCCGCCACTACAACGCCGGCGTCGTCCATCGGGAACTGGGGCACGAGAGCGAGGCCATCGCCGAATTGCAGGACGGTCTGAGCGAGGCGGACCGGCTGTACGCGGAGATATGCTGTGAACTGGGGCTGGCCCTCCAGGAGCGGGGCGATGACAGTGGCGCGCTGGAGGCTTTCGAGCGGGCCTCAAACCGGCAACCTGAGACGGCAGCATACCTGTATCACGCCGCAGCCGCCCTTAACCGCCTGGGGCGTCACACAGAGGCATTGGAGCGGTTGAGCCAGGCGCAGACCCGCGATTCTGCACAGGCGCACATCTACCAGGAGATCGGCCGCGCCTACTTTCAGCAGCGTTGGTACGACGAGGCGCTGGACGCATTCGAACAGGCTATCCGGCTTTCCCCTTACGAGGGCACGTTCTACCGCGAGGCCGCCGCTGTGCTGACCAGGCAGGGGCAGTACGAACGAGCCGCTGCCTACCAGCAACGCGCGCTGGCGTTGCAGCCTGACCGGGCCGCCTGGTGTGACGAATTGGGCAGTATCTATCAGGCCGCAGGCCGTTGGGAGGATGCCGCCCAGGTGTATGAGCAGGCCGTGCTCCTCGCGCCGACCGAGGCGACTTACCATCACCACTTTGGCATCGCCTGCCAGCACATGGGACGGCACGCCGAAGCCGTACAGGCGCTGCGTCGTGCGGTGGAACTGGCACCGGAGGCGGCCGGCTGGCAAGGCGATCTGGCCGAAGCGCTGCGTTCGCAAGAGGAGCATACCGAGGCGCTGAACGGCTATCGCAAGGCCCTGGCTCTCGATTCCGGCCGGGCCGACTATCACTACGGCGCGGGGTACTCGCTCTACCACCTGAAGCGATACGATGAAGCCCTGGCCGAGTTGGAGCAAGCGATCGCCCTCGCGCCCGGCCACGCGGAGGCCCACAATCTGATGGGCATGGTGTACGAGGCCCAGGGGCGTCTGGATCAGGCCGCCGATGAATATCTCCTGGCGTGCGCTTTGCAGCCTGATCAACCGCGCTATTACTGCAACCTGGGCGCGCTCTACGGGCGGCAGGGCGACCGCTCCCGCGCCCTGGAGACGCTGCAGCACGCGCTCGAACTGAAACCCGACTACGGGGGCGCCTACGGCCAACAGGGGCGCATCTACGAAGAGACGGGCGCCCACGAGGACGCTCTGGCCGCCTACCGCAAGGCCGTGGAATTGGGATGCCCGGTAGGAGAGTACGGGCTGCGGGCCGCTCTGCTCTGCCAGCGGCTGGGCCGCTCCGGCGACGCAGCGGCCTTCTTGGAGGCGACGCGCAACCTGTTGCCCAACGACCCGGCAATACACTACCATCTGGCGTTGGTGTACGCCCAGCGCGGCGAGCACGAAAAGGCGCTGGGCGCCTACCGCCAGACCGTGCGGCTTGCCCCACAGGAACCGGCCTTTCACCTCGAATTGGGCCGTACTGCTTACCGCCTGGGGCGGCTGAACGAAGCGCGGGCCGAAACCCTGCGCGCCCTGGAACTGCGCCCCACTGACGCCGCGATCCGCGCCCAGTTGGGGGAGATCGCCGAGGCCGAGGGGGAGTATGAGGAGGCGCTCGCCCACTACCTGCAGGCGGTCGAACTGGCGCCCCACGAAGCAAAGTATCGGCAGAAGGCAGCCTCCATCTACCGTCAGACCGGGCGATACGACGAGGCGTTGGCTGCATTGAAAGCCGGCCTGGAGGACGATCCGCAGAACGCCGCCTTGCACAACGAACAGGGTGCCGTTTACGAAGGCCGCGAGCAATACGAACAGGCCCTGCGCGAATACGAGCGCGCCATTGCGCTTGCACCCACGCAGCCGATCTACCGGCTCAACAAAGGCGCACTGCTGCGGCGCCTGGGACGACTCGACGACGCCGTCACCGAACTGGAGCAGGCCATCCAATTGGATGAGACGTGTGCCGCAGCCTACCACCAACTGGGGATCACGCTCGAAGCGCAGTGCCGCGATCAAGAGGCATTGGTTGCCTTCCGACAGGCGATGAAATCCCCATCGCCGACCGCATCTCTGTGCTACGACTATGGCCGCGCCTGCCAGCGGTCGGGCGCTCATCAGGAGGCCATCGCCGCCCTTCGGCAGGCGCTCGCTTTGCAGCCGGGTTGGGCTGCGGCCCATCATCAACTGGGGCAGGCGTACCAGCAGCAAGGCGATCTGCTCAAGGCGCTGGAGCACTACGAGGAGGCCGCCCGTCTGTCCCCCCAGGAGCCTGCCTACCGCTGCGCGATTGGTGTGGTGCTCAGGCTGTTGGGCCGGACCGACGAGGCGATCGCCACATTGGAGGAGGCGATCAGCCTGAAACCGAACGACCCGGCGCTCCATGACGAACTGGCCCAGACGTTCGCGGCGAAAGGCTGGATGAAGGAGGCGCTCAGCCAGTACCAACGTGCGATTGACCTGGTTCCTGGTGAGGCGACCTACTATCGTCACGTTGGGTCCGTGTTGCGTCAGATGGGCGAGTACGAGCGCGCAATCCAGGTTCTCCGCAAGGCCATTGCCCTCAAACCCGGTGACGCGCAGACGCACTATGAACTGGGGCGCACCTTCTACGAACTTGACCGCAACCCCACAGCGGTCACCGAGTACGAGCAGGCCGTCGGCCTGGCGCCGGATCAGCCCCTCTATCACCTGCACCTTGCCGAAGCCCTGCACGAACTGGGACACAGGGACCGTGCCGTCCGCGCCCTGATGAAGGCCATTACCCTGGACCCACAGGAGCCAGAAGCTCATTATCAACTGGGGCGGATATTCCAGGACGAGGGGCGTCACGAAGAGACGCTGGCCGAATACCGGCAGGCGGCGACGCTCGCCCCCCAGCAAGCCCGCTATCATCGCCAGGTCGGTGCGGCGCTGTACGACCTGGGGCGCTACGAGATGGCTGCCGAGGCCCTGCGCGAAGCGACGGCCCTGAACGACGCGGATGCACAGGCGTGGCACCTGCTCGCCAAGACCTGCGTGCAACTGGGTTTGCACGCGGATGGCCTAGCTGCCTGCGAGAAGGCGCTCTCCCTGGCGCCGGAGGAGGTAGCCTATCTCTGCGACGCAGGACTGCTCGCGTACAGGTTGGGAGCGCGCGACCGGGCGCTGCAATTCCTGGAAAAGGTCCTTGCCCTGGTTTCCGATAACCCGGCCCTGGCCGACGCACAAGTCCACTATACGTTGGGCGCGATCTATGAAGCTCAGCAACGTTGGGAGGAAGCTCTGGCCGGGTATCGCCAGGCGGCTCTGCAGGCGCCGGATCGGGCGCTGTACCAGCGGGCCTGCGGCACCGCCCTGCTGCAACGGGGACGGGCCACCGAAGCGGTGGACGCACTGACCCAGGCCGTGATGCTGGATCCGGCGGACGCGGAGGCTCACGCACAGTTGGGAGCTGCGTTCGAAACCCAGGGACACTATGAGAGGGCACGCTTCGAGTATCAGCAGGCTGCCGAGTTGCAGCCCGACGAGGCCCGCTATCTGCTGCGGCTCGGCGTGATCTGGCGCAAGATCGGCGAGCAGGCGCTTGTCCTGCAACAGGCCGGCATCCCCACACACACGCCTTCGGCAGAAGACTATGAGAAGGGCATTGCCGCCCTGCGAAAAGCATTGGCTCTGGGAGAAAATTCGCCTGAGGCCCAGGCAGCATTGGGTGCACTCCTGGCCCTGAATGGGCAGCACGCCGAAGCCATCGCCCACCTGAAGAGCGCCATAGACGCAGCGCCCTGCGAGGCCTCGCATCACCGCGCGCTGGGGATGGTCTATCGCCTGATGGGCGCATACCAGGACAGCATCCGCAAACTGGGCGTGGCCGAAAGCCTGGAGCCGGAGAGCGCGGAGACGTACTACGAGATGGCCCTCGGTTACCGGCAGGCCGGGCATGTGGAGCAGGCCGTAGCCGCCCTGGAGCACGCCGCCCGGTTGAACCCCAACGAGGCGCTCTATCATTATGTGCTCGCCCTGATCCTGCGCGAAGCGGGCGAGGAACAGCGGGCTCTCATTGCCCTGGAGAAAGCCGTCAGCCTGAGGTCCGACGTGGCTTCGTGGCAACACGCCCTGGGCGCAATGTACGCCGAGCAAGGGCGGCATCACGTGGCGTTGGAGCACTATCTGCGTGCTGCGGCGCTCGCCCCCGAACAGCCCGAATACCTTCACGATGGGGCACTGGCCTGCGCCAGGATCGGCGAGGATCAACAGGCAGCGGTTCTCCTGGAACAGGCGGTACAACGGTACCCCGACAATCCCAAGTGGTATGCGGAACTGGGCGACGCCTATCTCCGGCAGGGTCAGTATCCCAAGGCTCGCGAGGCCTACCAGCGAGCGGCTGCCCTGGCCCCCAACGATCCCGCTTACCTGCTCAACCTGGCCAACGTCGCTGCTTGCTCGGGCGACACCAGCGAGGCCCTGGCGAGATTCAAGGAAGTGATCGCGCTGAAGAACGACTACATCCCGGCCTTCGAGCGTCTGGGTGAACTCTACGAGAGGGAAGGACACTGGGCCGGAGCACTGGCAGCCTACCAGCGCGCTCTGCACCTGGATGCGGATAACGCGCTCTATCACTACAAGATTGGCGTGATCTACAAGCGCATGGACCGCTCCCAGGAGGCCGCCAGGTACCTGGAGCGGGCAGTGGAATTGCAGCCCGCGCTGATCGAAGCCTATGAGCAACTGGGCGACCTCTACGAGGCCCAGCAACGCTACGACGAAGCCTTGCAGGCCTATGAGCAGGCAGCCGTGATCGCCCCGCACAAAGTCACTCACCACGACCAGATCGGCAGGTTGTGTCGCCACCTCGGACATCTGGACAAGGCCGTCGCCCACTTCCGGCGAATAATCGAACTCCAGCCTGAAAACAGCCAGGCCTACTATGAACTGGGCAAGTCCTATCAGTTGCAGGCCCGGTACGACGAGGCCCTGCGGGCCTATCTCGAAGCCATCAAACGGGAGCCAGGTGTGGCCGATTACTACTACAATGCTGGCCTGGCCTACAAGCAGTTGAAGCGGTATCCCGAAGGGGCCGCAATGTTCCGCAAGGCGGTGGAACTGCAGCCACACTACACCGACGCCTACAAGCAGTGGGCAGCGGTCAGCGCGGCCTCCTTCCTACGCCGGCACCAAAGAGGCGATGTGTAGGATATTCCCACACAAAATGCTGTAGGAGGGCTTTCCAGAGCCCGAAATCGGCGCCAGAGACTACCGTACTTGTGATGCAACGCAAAGAGTCTTCTCCCATGATCACGGATACAGAGACGCTCGAGGTAGTAGAAGAAGCACAGGCCGAAGTGGAGCGGTTGCTCGCGTCGCTCTGGGAGGAGCCCGACCTATCGGCCAAGAGCGCCAGGTTGTCGCCGGTGTACGTGATCCTCTCCAGTAAGGATGGCCTAGCGAGCAAATACGGGTTGTCCGGCTTCGAGCAACTGGATGGCGACCTGTGTGAGTTTCAGCAGGCGTTGACACAACAGACCGGCCTGGAGGTGCTCATTATTTATGTGGACGATGGCCCTTCGTTGGCGCGTTACGGCTTGCGGCCCGTAGACGCGAGCGATGCCCGGCAGGTCAAGAAGGCCGTTGATCACCTGGATGGTTACATGAACGAGCAGGGCCGGGAAATTCGCTATCTCCTGATCGTCGGCGGTGATTCGATCATCCCGTTTCACCGGCTGCCCAACCCGATTGACGACCAGGATACGGACGTGCCCTCGGATAATCCCTACGCCTCGCGCGACGGCAACTATTTCATCCCGGAGCGGGCCGTGGGCAGGATGCCCGATGCCGAGGGGGAAGGGGTCGAGTTCCTGCGCTCCCTTGTCCGAACAGCGATCTGTGGACACCAGAGGCCGGCCACCCCAAAGGGGTTCTGGAGCACTCTCCTCGAGGCCTTACACCCCATCCGACAGGAGCAACAGAACGGCCATAGCCTGGGCTATTCCGCCAGCATCTGGAGGAAGGCTTCGCGGGCCGTGTTCGAGGTCATCGGCAACACAAATCAACTGCGCACCTGTCCGCCGCTGGCCTACGCCGAACTCAACGTTCCTGACGGCCTGCGTTTCAGTTACTTCAACCTTCACGGCATCGAAGACGGCGCCAACTGGTACGGTCAGCGGGACTCTTTGTTCCCGGCGGACTATCCCCTCTTCCCTGTGGCGCTGCGCCCGCAGGACGTGAGCGCAAGCGAACACGCCAATACAGTGGTATTCACCGAAGCCTGTTACGGCGCCAACGTCCTGGGAAAGGATAGCGAAAACTCTCTTGCCCTGCGTTTTCTTGCCTCGCGGGCATTGGCGCTGGTTGGCTCCACCCGCGTCGCCTACGGTGCCATTGCCCCTCCTCTCCTGGGCGCCGACTTGATAGGCCGATACTTCTGGGAAGGACTGCGGGCACACCTGAGCGTGGGCGAGGCCCTCAAGTATGCCCGAGTCAACCTGGTCAAGGAGATGCAGGACCGCCAGGGGTACCTGGACGGCGAGGATCAGAAGACGCTCATCAGTTTCGTGCTCTACGGTGATCCATCCCTGTCGGCCACCGCCGTTTGGAGCGGGATCGCGCAACGGACGGTGGGCAAGACACTCTGCCCTCCGCTCATCTGCCAGAGGAAGGCACGGCAACAGAAGAGCATCGTCTCGGATGAATTGATCGCCGCCGTCAAGCGTGACATCGAGGCAAGCCTGCCGCACATGGCCCAGGCGCGCATCCACGCCAGCCCCCTGGCGGTCTGTGGCGGGGATTGTAGCCACCGCTGCCCTCTTGCCCGCGGAGCGGCCAAGGCGGCCAGAGCACAACGAGGTAACTGGACCTTCACCCTGGAAAAGGACATTGTGAACGGCGAAGGCACGCACCGCCAGGTGGTCAAGGCAACCGTTGACGAGAGGGGCCATATTCTGAAGATGGCCGTGTCCAAATAACCGCGCTTCCCATAGCGCGCGACGGGGAACAGGAACGATGTTGCTGGGCGAGTTTCACTGCGCCGCCGATGGTGAGAGACTGAGAATACCCGCCGAATGGCGTGCTGAACTCGGCGAGGGATTGACCTTGACGCGCGGCATTGAGCGTTGCCTCTTCATCTACCCCGCCGCAGAGTGGCGCAGGCTGGCCGAGAAGATGGAAGGGCGGCTCCCACTCACCAGCCGGGAGGCACGAATGTTCGCCCGCCTGATCTTTTCCGGCGCGTTGGCCTGTGTTCCCGATCGTGAGGGGCGCATTCCTCTGCCCGGTCTCCTGCGGGAATACGCGGGTATCGAGGAGGAGGCCATCGTTATTGGACTGTACACCCACCTGGAGGTGTGGAATCCCCGACGTTGGCTGGAGGTCAGAGCACAGATAGACGAAGAAGGAGCGGCAGCTGTAGAGACTCTGCTTCACCTGAACATCTAGGCAGCTCTTGCCCCATTTTCCGCACCTATGCGGGGTTCGACCTCTCCTAACCCCTCCCTCACCCTCCCCTTCCCTCCCCGCAACGGGGAGGGAAGGGGAGGGCCGGGGTGGGGATAGGTGAGGTCCAGCGCTGCCGGTTCACGGCGGCGCGGCAATCGGTATCCGGTTACGGACGGAGGCTGCGCTATGGGGGATGATATGGAGACAAACGGTTGGAAAGGAGTATCCATCAAAGTAATCGGCGTTGGTGGGGCCGGCAGCAACGCAGTAGACCGGATGATTCAGATGGGCATCCCCGGCGTGGATTTCATCGCCGCAAACTGCGACGCCCAGGCACTCGCGCGCTCGGAAGCACCTTGCAAGGTCCAGTTGGGTGCAACGCTGACCCGTTCGTTGGGGGCCGGCGGGGACCCGGCCCTCGGTGCCAGGGCCGCCCACGAAAGCCGCGACCTGCTCGTTGAGGTTCTGCGCGGGGCCGACATGGTGTTCATCGCCGCAGGGATGGGCGGTGGCACGGGCACAGGTGCGGCGCCTATCATCGCCCAGATCGCCAAAGCAGAGCACGCTTTGACCATTGCCGTGGTCACCATGCCGTTCGCCTTCGAGGGCAACAGGCGCGCGGCGGTCGCAGAAGAGGGGATTGATGGCCTGCGTGAGCGGGTGGACACGTTGCTCGTCGTCCCCAACGACCGCCTCGTCGAACTGGTGGGAACGCGCACCTCGCTGGACGTCGCCCTGCGCGTCGCCGACGACGTGCTGCGCCAGGCAGTCCAGGGAATCGCCGAGTTAGTCACGCGGCCCGGCCTGATCAACATCGGCTTCGCAGGCGTCCGGGCCATTATGGAGGGGGCAGGCGGAGCACTCATATCCATCGGCTACGGTGAGGGGGAAACGAAGGCCATTGACGCGGTCAAGATGGCGCTCGGAAGCCCACTCCTCAGCATCGAATCGGTCAGTGAGATCGAAGACGTCCTGGTCAATGTCACCGGGGGGCCTGATCTGACCCTGGCAGAGGTCAGCCAGGCGATGGGCATCCTTTCTCAGATGGCGCGGCCCCAGGCCAGGATCCTCTTCGGTACCATCGTTGAGGAGCGAATGATGGGCCGGGTCGAGATCACCCTCATCGCCACAGGGATAGAAGTGGGCAGGAAGTCAACCGTCCAGCCGCAGGCAGAGCACGTTTCGTTGACTGGGATATTCACGGAAAGCGTGGCTGTGCCCGCTTTCACGCGCCCGCTGTATGATGAGGAACTGGCGGTGCCGGCCTTCATGCGCTTGCAGCAGCGGGCAGGGGGTGTTCCATTGAACGTGCGTTCGAGGAGTTGATGACATGTCCAGGTTAGACCCCAAGTACATTGCCAGGGCGAAGAAGGCCGCGCGTGAGGCGTCGCCCGAGATGGCCGGCGTCGAACCGACCATCTCCACCCGCGTGGCTCACGGCAAGGGTGGAGCAACGGTCCATATCTTGACCTTCCAGAAGAATGTCACGCTGCCCGACGGTGCACGCCTGAAGCGGGTAGTGCGTGTGACCATGGACGAACAGGGAGAAATCGTCAAGGTCTCTTCCTCGAAGTAGACGTGGTTCTATACCGCGCTGCGCCCGTTCGAGACAAGATACCTCACAACCGCAGGAGTTTCCAATGCCGGAGAATCTGCTCAAGAACGGCGGGTTCGAAGTCACCTGGTCGGAGGAACGCAGCCACCGTTGCCTGGTCTTTGCTGCGAATGGAAGTCCGCAGGAAAGGAGCGTAGAAAACGTCTTCACGCCGCCCAATTGGCTGACGTGGTTTCGTCATCAGCCGGGTTCGTGGGAGCAGCCCGAAGTGCGGGAGATATGGAAGCAGAACTATCCGCATCGCGTCTGCAGCGGAGAGAAGGCCATCCTGCTGTTCACGCCCTACGGCAAGCACGACGCGGGCCTTCTGCAACGGGTGCGCGTCACGCCGGGCACCCGCCTGCGTCTGACCGCCTGGGCGCATGCCGGAGATAGCCATCCGCCGCAGGAAGGCGAGCGTGGCGATAGCCGGCCCCGCTGCTCACGCAACGCCGTGGAGCAGATGGCTACGGGCAACCCGGCAGGTCGCTCCAAAGATGATGCGCCGCCGACCGGCGATCCCTGGAGCGACGCCGTCGGGAACGTGGTTTTCTACGCGGGCCTGGATCCGACCGGCGGAGTGGACCCGTTTGCCGAGACGGTGGTGTGGGGCCGTGGCGCACCTATCTACGACGCCTATCACGAGGTTCCCGCTGTCGAAGCGATGGCCCAGGCAAACGTCGTGACGGTATTCCTGCGCAGCAGAACCCGCCAGGCACTCGGGAATAGCGATGCCTACTGGGACGATGTGGCGTTGGTCGCACTCGATCCCTCTGGGGATACAGGCCCGGGGCACACACACGCTGATCCTGAGCAGCCCGCCGCAGTTGACCCCGTAACCAGGAAAGGAGCACCCGCTTGCGGGCAAAACCGGAAGAGTGGACTCGTAGAGGCACGGGATGAGGTGCCAACCGAGGGCAGGGCAACCCGGCAGGTCGCCTCTACCGCGAGCACCTGCGTGCTCCTGCCGCGCATCGAAGACCCCGTCGAACGCACCGAGTGGCGCGTCGCCGCGGCCATCGGCTGCGCGGACCAGATGTGGGCGGTGGGACATCTGGGGGACGGCGCCGATACCGGTCCACGCGAGCGAGAGGTCATCGCCGTCAACCCTGCCGCTTGGGAGCGCGACCTGCGGGCGTGGTATAACGAGCATTACCTCAACGTCGAGTACCGCGAGATCGAAGCGGCCACCCCGTGGGAGATGGCCATCTTGCTCCTGCCGCCGCTGGGTACGGGCGACCCGTCGGGTCGCCCCGACATTGCCCTGGCGCAGACCGACCGCCGCTGGGCACACTATGACTTTGGCGAACATCCCAGCGCGAGTGGAGGAACGATCGGGCGCTACGGCTGCTTCATGACCGGGCTGGCGATCATCCTGCGCAAGATCTATGGGCGAGCCGTGACGCCGCCAATACTGGATAAACTCCTGGTGGCCGCCCGCGCGGCCTATGTGAACGATAATCTGATGATGTGGGAAGGCGTCGTCCCCCTGTTTCCCGTCTTTGGCGAGAGTATCAAGGACAACGAGCAACGTTCTGCAGCCCAGCTAAAGGAGTTGTTGCGCAACGGTTGGGAGGTGATCCTCAGGCAAGCAGACGGGGGACATTTCGTCTACCTGGAAGCCGTCGAGGGAGATACCTTGCGCATCATTGACACCTGGGACGGCAAACGGAAGCAGAAGAAGGCTTCCGACTATCGCGGCATCCGGGCAGTGCGCGTCCGCCGGCGGGCCACCGCGGGGCAGAATACGGGCGATCCGCCGGGTCACCCGTACCCCCTCTACGTGCTCCTGCCGCCGATGACGGATACTATCGAGCGCCTGCAGTGGCGCGTGGCTGCCGCAATCGGCGCCTCCGGGCGGATGGGAATGATCGGGCACTCGATTGATGAGGCCGGTGGCCAGGCCAGCGACCAGGAAGTGATCGCCATCAACCCTGGAGAGCGCCTCGCGGACCTGGAGGCGTGGCGTGAGGCGCAGCGCCCCTATGCCGGATATCGCGTCATCGAGACAAAGAGCCCCTGGGAGATGGCTGTGCAACTCATGCCGGCCCTGAACGGCAGTATTGCTCTATCGCAGACCGACCCGCGTTGGGTGAACGCCGCTTTCGGCGAACAGCCCGGCGGGAGAGGTGAGACCGTCGGGAGCAGCGGGGGTTTCCTGGCTGCGCTGGCTATCACCCTGCGCAAGGTGTATGAGCGTGACGTCACACTGCCTGCACTGGACGAACTCCTGGTGGCTGCCCGCGCCGCCTATATCGAAGACAACTTCCTGTCGTGGGGCGATGCCGTTTTCCTATTCCCGGCGTTCGACGACAGCGTCAAGGACAACCGGCGCAGGAGTTCCGCCGAACTGGAACGCCTGCTGCGAGATGGCTGGGAAATCATCCTCAGACAAGCGGACGATGGGCACTTTGTGTACCTGGAGGCAGTCGAGGGAGATGACCTCCGGGTCATTGATCCGCGGGACGGGACGCGCAGGAGCGGGCGAGCCGCCGGGTATGGAGGAATCCGGGCGGCGCACCGCAGGCGTCAGAAACCCACCGCCTCGCCGTACGGACGACCCGGCGGGTCGCCCCTCCTGATCGGCCTGCACGACCGGCGAGGCGGCGAGTGGATGGCGGCCCTGGGGATACGCGGCTGCTGTCTGGTGCATCACATCGTGCAACGCCAGCCTATCCAGGTTGACTGCCGTCACCTTGCCAATGCAGGGATCACAGTCATCTGTCGCCTGAACTGGGGTTACGCCGACGGTACCGGCACGCTGCCGCGCCCGGAGGACAAGGACGCCTTCGTCAACGCCGTAGTACAGACGATGCTGGAGGCTAAGGGGGTCAAGTACTTTCACGTCGGCAACGAGCCGAACAACCGGCAGGA
>DAOUBA010000073.1:0-8473 GCA_034432855.1 Anaerolineae bacterium
GAGGCCGAAACGGGCATTCCGGTGACCTCGGTATTGGGCGCATAGGCCTGTCCTGGGCGACGCCGAGAGGCCGAAAAACAGGGGGTGAGGTCGAACGTTGCCGTCAAGAACAGCACCGAGAGCCAACGCCTCTATGCCCCAATGTGACATAATCACAGCCTGATCATCCCCCCCGGTGGAGATCAATCATCGTTCCATCCTATGTGTCAAACTTGGGTGTCATAGGCACCGGCGGTGGCGCCGTAGGCGGCGCCGGTGTGGCTGTTGCCGGTCGCCGTGGTATAGGAGAAGGCGTCGGTGTGCGGGTCGGCGCCAGCGTGGAGGTCGGCGCTATTGGTGCAACAGTAGACGCCGGTCGTCGTGTAGGAGAGGGCATCGGCGTGCGGGTCGGCATCAGCGTGGAGGTCGGCGCTATTGGTGGGCCGGTGACCGGTGTAATCACTACGGCGGGTGCAGGAATTGTGGTCACTATGGGGGCCGGCACACTCACGGGCGTCTGCCGGTCGTCCTGTGTGTTCTCGTACATCACCCACCCCAACACTGCCCCCAAACACAATGCGATCAGGGCCAAACTCCCTCCCACAGCAAGAGCGACCTTCTGCCAACGGGCCATCCGAGCAATGGCATTGCTCACCAGTGCTCGATCCTCCTCGCCTCGCAGGGCAGCCTGCATCTCCGCCGCACTCTGGAAGCGCCGCCCCACGTCGGTCTGCATCGCCCGCAGGATCACCGCCTCGGTACGCGGCGAAATGGCCGGGTTGAACTGCCGGGGGCGTGGCAGCACCTGCCCGGCCGCCAGCAGCGGCGCCTCCGGCGGAACATGTCCGGTCAGTGCAAAGTACAGCGTAGCGCCCAACGAGTAAAGATCGCTGCGCTGGTCGGTGCCGCCGGCATATTGCTCGATGGGAGCGTAGCCGGGGGAACCGGCTCCGCGGGCTACGGTGACCGTGGGACGGCCCGGTAGCAGATGCTTGGTGATGCCAAAGTCCACCAGCACCGCCCGGCCCTCCGGCGTGATGCGGATATTGGCCGGCTTTACGTCGCGATGGATGACCGGCGGCGACTGGGCATGCAGATAGGCCAGCGCATCCAGTATCTGGCCGGCCCAGGTCAACACCTGTTTCTCCGACAGCGGCCCCTGGCGCATCACCCGCTCCTCCAGGTCCTCTCCCTCTACGTAATCCATCACCATGAACTGGCGGCCGTCAGGGGTGATAAAGTGGTCGGTGACGGCCGGCAGGTGGGGATGGTGCAATGTGGCGAGCACTTCAGCCTCCAGGCGGAACTGTGCCTGGGCAGCGGGGGAGCGATCCTGGTTCTCCTTGAGCGCGACAAAGCGCCGCGCAAAACGCAGGTCGCGCGCCAGGTAGAGCGTACCCATCCCTCCGTGCCCCAAGGGCTGGAGGATCTGGTAGCGATTCGCCAGGGTGGCGCCGGGAATCCAGGGATTGTTACTCATCGCAAAGTTTATGGTGGTGTACCATCAGGTGGTGGTGGTGGTGGTGGTGACTTCTCCGTTTGCGGCGGCTGTTCAGGCGGTGGCGGCGGTGGCTGTTCTCCAGGGCCACCCTCTGTGGGCGTGATCGGCGTCCCCGTAGGCGGTATTGGCATGTCGGTGGGCCGTTGGCGCTGTGTAGGAGAAGGCGTCGGCGTGCGGGTCGGCGCCAGCGTGGAGGTCGGCGCTATTGGTGTACCGGTGACCGGCGTAGTGCTAGTCACTACGCCGCCTGGAGCGATGATTGACTCATCAGTGGTGGTAACAATGGCAGTAGCAGGAATCGTGGTCACTGTGGTGGCCGGCACACTCGTGGGCATCTGCCGGTCGTTCTGGGTGTTCTCGTACATCACCCACCCCAATACCGCCATCAGGCACAGCGTTATCGCCATGAGCACGGCCCCGATCAAGAGTATCACCTGCTGCTTGCGCGTCATTCTGCGAGAGCCAGGCAGGAGGTTGCCCAGCCCTCCGCCGCCAGCCGCAGGCTTTTTCCCGCCCAGCCGCGCGATCACGACCGAGATGTTGTCAAAGCCCCCACGCCGGTTGGCCGCCGCGATCAGACGCCGCGCCGCTTGTTTCGGGAGGCCATCGGCCAGGCGGGCGATCTCGGCGTCGCTCACCATGTCCGGCAGCCCATCGGAGCAGAGAAGCACCACGTCACCCGCGGCTAGTTGCAGCGGTGGAAAGAGGTCCACCTGCACCGTAGGCGCCAACCCCAGCGAGCGAGTCAATACGTTGCGGTCGGGGTCCAGTTCCGCCTTCTCGACGGTGATCAACCCCTGCTCGATCTTGCGCTGCGTCAGTGTATGGTCGCGGGTCAGTTGGTGAGCCACCCCATCCCGGATCAGATAGACGCGACTGTCGCCGACATTGGCCACATAGAGCATATTCCCGTGAATCACGGCCGCCGCCATCGTAGAGCCAGCCTCGTGTGCGCCGGTGCTCTGGAGGTACTGGTAGAGCGAGGCATTGGCGATGCCGATGGCGCTCTGCAAATCGCTACCCAGGTCGGGGCCGGAGAGGTCGTAGTAGCGTTCGACGGCGATGCGGACGGCCCAGCGGCTGGCCTCTGCGCCGGCCTGCGCGCCCCCCACACCGTCGGCGACGACAAGGATCTGCCCCCGCCGGGCCAGGTGCTCCGCCGACGGCTTGAACGGGAAAGTGTCTACCCCGGAATGGGGGTAGAGCGCATCCTCGTTGCCCTCGCGCTCGCGGCCCTTGTCGGTGGCGCCCCACACCTCCAGGGGTAGCACCGGACCGGGCATAGGGCGCGAGCCGGGTTGCGGTGTTGGAGGCGGATAACCTGCATTCATCGTCTAATAACCTCCCCGAGTTACGGTTACAGCAGGGGTTTCAGTCGGCCTGGGGCGAGGACTCGGCGTCAACGTCGGCCGCAGCGTGCTCGTCGGCGCCACAGCAGTCGGCGTTACCAGAGTCGGCGCGGCAGTCGCCGGTGGAGACGTCGGCATCTCTGTAATGGTCGTAGGGACCGGCAAGACGGGAGTTGGCGTGGGGGTGGCACGATGACCAAGCGCCCAGCAACCTCCCACTCCTCCGCCTGCCAGGCAGGCAGCCAGGGTGACGCCGACAAAGGTACGCCGCATCGTTGCCCCCCAATCGAATGGAGTCGGCAGCGCTTCGAGCGCCGCGCGCATCTCGGAGGCGGTCTGGAAACGGTGGGCCGGGTCTTTGGCCAGCGCGCGCATCACGATCGCCTCCAACGCCGGCGGGATGGCAGGGCGCAGTTGGCGCGGCGGCGGCGGAACATAGATCGGATCGGCCACCAGGGCAATGTTCTCGAAGGGCAGGCAGCCGGTGAGCATCTCGTAGAGCACGACACCCAGAGAAAAGATGTCGGAGCGGACGTCCACCGGGCAAGAGTGTCGGCTCAGTTCCAGGGCTTGCTCTGGCGAGACATACTCGGGCGTGGCAACGCCCAACTGGCCCACGCGGGGATAGCGCAGGTCGCGGGCGATGCCAAAGTCACACAGGACCGCGCGCGGCACGCTTCCGCGCAGGTACCGGAAGCGACGATGGTGAAAGAGCACATTGCCGGGCTTGACGTCCAGGTTGACGACGCAGCGCTCGTGGATGTGCTCCAGCGCGGCGGCCAATTGGCGGGCGATGCCCAACGCCTCCAACAGGCCCAGGTACCGCTCTCCCTGCGGCGGCGGACGCAGCAGGTCGGTGATTGTGGTGGGGCGGGTCAGGGCGCGCTCGAGAGAGCCCCCGTTGACGAGTTCCATCGTATAGTACCAGCCCCAGCCAAAGCGGAAACGTTCCCGCGCCGCATAGACCGGCCTGTGATAGCCCGCGATAGGATAGATGCGCACCACGTTGGGATGATCGAAGCGGCTGAGCAAGTCCGCTTCGGTCGCCAGCGCCACCTGGTACTCCTCTTTGGCGACCTTGAGCGCCAGGCGGCGGGGCATATGAGGTTGGCGGTATTTTTCGCGCACTTCGACCTCGAACACACGCGCCATCCCACCGCGTCCTCGCTTGAATCCGCGCACCACGCGGTAGGGACCGATGCGATCGCCGGCCTGAATGTAATCCAGTTCTTCACTCATCTTGCACAGGCCTGCCCGACATGTAAAAATTCCCCCCGAGATTCTAGGGCTGTATGACCTTGGTCGGGCCTCCGGGCGTAGGCTGCTGCTGGGTCGGTGGTGGCTGTTGTGCAGCGCCAGGCCACGACGGCGGTGCACCAGGCGGCGGCTGTTGCGGCGGCGAGGGCGGCTGATACGACGGCCCCGGCGGAGGCGGGAGAGGCCCTCCAGGGGCAGCCAGGCCAGGCTGGGCCAACTGGCGCGTCGTGCCGCCGAGCCGCTTGAACTGCAGGCGCGTCATCCCTACCTCGATCACCGCATCCGGCTGGAGCAGCACACGCTGATGCGGCGAGATCGGAATGCCGTTCACGCGCGTGCCGTTCTTGCTCCCCTCATCAATGATGTAAAACTGGGTCTGATCCTGCTGGATGGAAAAGTGCGGGTTCGAGACATACTCGTCGTACAGCGCAAAGTCGCAGAATTGCGGGTCACGCCCCACCTTGACGACCGGACCGCCCAGACGGAACTCTTTTCCCACATTTGCACCCTGGACTATGACCAGTTTGCCCGGTGCGCGCATCGCACCAGCACTTAGCGGCCTGGTAAGCCCCTTGAGCACACCGGTAGTAGACGTGATGACCTTGCGCGCCATTTCACCCCGTGTGCGGATGAGCAAGATGAGCAGGATCAAGAAACCTATCGCCAGCGCCCCCAGGATCAGGAGCAGCCACCAGTTGGTGAAAAGCCAGCCGAGTACCTGCTGCCACCACGGCGGCGGTGGCGATGGCTCCCAATGCACCTCTACATTCACCGGTGGGCTGGCAACCGTCTGCGAGAGGTAGGAATCATCTGCCTGAGCGGTAAAAGTGAACCGCTCGATCCTGGTCTGCCGCGTTTCCACCATTTCTTCCGTCTGGGTGATGTAATCCGTCACGTCCCAACTGGCGCTGAACGGCGCCGCCGTAGCAGTGGCGACGAGCACCCCATTGGCATAATAACGTACGACGCTCGGATCGCGTGTCACGCCATCTGGGAACGTCAGGGCGACGCTCAGGGGAATCTCGACCCGCGGGGTACGGGAATAAGGCACCGTATAGACAAAACCCTCGGTCGGGGAAGAGAGCGTCACCTCCGGCAACTCGAGCACCGAGGAAAAGTTGACCGAATCGTCGGCGGAACCGATAGCAGTATTGACGCGGATGTCGAGCGTGTAAGTGCCTTTGGGCAGGTGAGTTTCGTAACTCACCACGTACTGATTACGCTGCGTAACAATGTTATCGAACATCGCCAATACCTGCATCCGGGTCTCGTCGCTATTCTGCAACTGGTAGAGACCGAACGTTTGAGAGGCCAGGCGCTTGAGGTTGCTTTCGGCAGAGAGCGAACCGCCCCGCTGCGCCATGCCGACGGTGTAGATAGAGATATCGGCTGCGTTGGCTTTGCGGATGATGTCCTGCTCGCGCACCTCGTCGCTAAAGTTGGGGTCAATGCCATCGGAAAAGACGACGACGACCTTGCGGCGATAAGAGAGCACGTCGCGGATCGGCGCATCCGGGTTGGCGGTGAGCAGCCGCAGCGCCTCGTCCAGCCCTTCGTAGAGCGGTGTGCCGCCGCGCACGGCCTCACCCTCCATGGCTATCAGCGCATTCAGCACCAGATTCTTGTCCACTGGATTGTATGAAAAGTTCTCCTTAGGCTCCAGCACACCGTTCTCCCCCACACCAACAATGGCGACGATGTCGTCGCTGGGAGCGCCGGTCGCGCTGAGGCGGTCAACTAACTCGCGTGCCAGGTCGGTGGCCTCGCGGATGCGCGTATCACCAGGGGCCGAGATCCCACCCCGGTCTACCACAATCACGACGGCCAGGCCAATCGGTTCGTAGGAGAGACCCGGCGTCCCCACGCTCGCCCTTGCCTCTTTGACCTGGAAACTATCAGCGGTCAGGTCGCCGATACTCTGGGCCGTATTCGGGTCAATCACAGAGACATAGGTGCGTACCTGAGGCGGGGCAGTGGTGGTATCCGGTGTCCCCTGGATCACAACCAGTGGGCCGAGTTCCTGCGCCAGGCCAGCCCGCGTCAGAGCCCACAGCAGCAAGGCAACGACCATCACAGGTAAAGATTTCCTCATCGCTTCATCCTCCCGAAAAGGTCAACAATAGACTTGGACAATCACGACCGTGATGTTATCCTCTCCGCCGGCCTGATTGGCCGCTTCGACCAATCGGTCACATGCTTCCTGCGGTGAGGTCGAAGTGCGCCAGATATTCCAGATTTGCTCGTCGGACACCATCCCGCTCAGGCCATCTGAGCAGAGGAGCAGCGCCTCGCCAGGCAACAGGCGGCGCTCGAACAGATCGGCTTCCACGCGAGGTTTGTCGCCGATGACGCGGTAGATCACGTTCTTTTGGGGGTGTACGGCCGCTTCTTCCGGCGTGATCTGGCCGGTGGCGACCAGACGCTCGACGACAGAGTGATCAGTCGTGATCTGGAAGATGCCATCCGGCTTGAGCAAATAGGCCCGGCTGTCACCGACGTTGGCAATCGTCGCCATATCACCGACGCAGAGCGCCGCTACCAGTGCAGCGCCCATATCGGTGCCGGCAGCCTTACGCCGCTCGTAGACAGCCTGATTGGCTACCTGTACTGCTGCCGTAAGCCATTGGCGCGCGTCGGGCAATGGCCGGCCGGCCGCCGTGGCCAACAACTCACCCGCCTGCTGCGCGAGCATACGGATGACCAACTGGCTCGCCACGTCGCCGGCCTCGTGCCCGCCCATGCCATCGGCAACGGCGAACAGCCCTACCGGCGCACTGACGGAATGGAACACTGGCGCGATATCGAGAGTGAGCAGGCTGTCCTCATTCAGCGCGCGCTCCTGTCCCACATCGGAGCGGCGACCGACGAGGAACGTTACACTGACCGGACGGCGTAACTCTTGTAACACCGCCTCGATCTGGGCACCGAAGGTGGCGGCATCAGTAAACCCCTGAGGCCGGGCCAACGCCTGAGAGAAGAGAGTCGCCACGTGATCCGGCAACACAGCCCCAGAGGTGTACTGCGTTTGCCCTGTAGCCAGGTAGAACAACGCCAGCGCCAGTCCACGCACGTCCTGGGCAAAGGCTTCCACGAAGGAAGCAGCCGTCGGCGGGATGACGACGGCGGACTCTAGATTGGTCCAACGCGCTTCTCTATCCTCCACGGCAATGCGGTTCAGGCTGACCTCGCGCAGAACGACGTTGCTGCGATGTAGATAATCCAGCGCATGTGCCAGGGATACTCCCCATTCCAGAACCTTGCTCAACTCCTGGGGAACGGGCAAACTCGCCGCCAGAGGCGGCGGGAACTCGGCTTCCACCAGATAGCGGCGTGGGGAGCCGTAAGGGGCCTCAACAAAAAAGTCATGCGGCAACAGCAGACCGGGGTGATCCAGGCACATCCCCAGTAACTGCGCTTCCGACGCGAAAGCACGCTCGTCGCCGCTTTCCCGTACCACGTAGCGCAGATATAGCGGCGCGACGCCGGAGAGATCAGCCCCACACATGGCGCAAAAGCGTTCCTCCAGATCGGCCACCTGTGCATGGCAGTTGGGACACAGGCGCAGCGGAACGGTATCCTCTACGAGATAGACGTTCTCCTTCTCGCCCACACTGCGCACTTCCCACACCACATAGCGCCGCTCGCCCAACAGTGCCCCTTCCGGCAAAGGCGCAAAGGCGACGCTGGCTCCCGGCAGCGGGCGGGTGGCAGGCAGGCCGGAATCGGAGGATCGGACGAGCGGCCGGGTAGGCTGCCTGGAGGGATCAGGGGCCTCCGATGCTTCCAGTGCCGTGCCGCATCGGTGGCAAAAGCGCGCGCCGGGGCGATTTTCGTAACCACAGTTCGGACACTTCATGGCTGCGCCTCCCCGATACCGGCGTGGAAGACGAACTCGACTCCGCCGATACCCAGCCGCCAGCCCTCGCGCAAGAGATTGCGGCCGGTACGCCTGCCGTTGACATAGACACCGTTCATCGAGTCGAGGTCCTCCACAATCCAGCGCCCCTCCTGATAATAGATACGGGCGTGACGGCGGGAGACCGTATCCCAGCCGACCAGGTCTTGAGTGATGACAAGTTCGTTCTCTACTCCCCGGCCAATGGTCATACCCTCCGGCTTCAACTCAAAGCGACGCGGGCCACCCGGAGCATCTACGATCTCCAGATATGGGCCAGTGGGAGCAGGCGACGGGGGTGGAGGAACGGGTCGGGGTTTCGGCTTCCTCCTCCCGCGAAAGGCCCATGCAATCAGGGCAAGGCCCACAAGCAGGAGG
This sequence comes from Anaerolineae bacterium, assembly GCA_034432855.1. GTDB lineage: Bacteria > Chloroflexota > Anaerolineae > B4-G1 > B4-G1 > DAOUBA01. The sequence goes on from DAOUBA010000073.1 coordinate 8,360, forward strand.
AGCAATGCCAGGCAGCCCGCAGAAACCAAAAACCAGTTTTCGGCGAGGACTCCGGTAAGCGCCTCAACGTCAATGATAGGTGGCGGAGTGGGGGTTGGTGTCCAGCTGGGGCTA
>DAOUBA010000074.1:0-22124 GCA_034432855.1 Anaerolineae bacterium
CTTCTACGCCGCCCACCTTGAACAGCGCCTCGCGCACCTTGAGAACATGGTGGTCAGCCCACATCAACGGTACATCCAGAGTCGCTTTCTTCATAACTCAACCTCCTTGCCAGGGTACGGAATACTTATTCCGTATGTAACTATTCAGGGCCGATTGAAATTGCCCTATTTAGGCGCTTCGTGCCAGGTGTCGGCCTGCGCCGACACTGCCCGGTGGTGCAGCAAGGAGCAGGTCGGCGAAGGCCGACCAATGGCCGCAGGCTCAAAAGGGTGACTTCCAGTCACCGCCTGAATAGTTACGAGTTTGCTAACCTGCCAACTCCCGATACACAGCCACCGTCTGGGCGGCGACCTGCGCCTGGGTGAAGTAGGCCAGCACCCGCTCTCGTCCACGTTGCGCCAGATCTTGCCACAGGCTGGGATTCTGCATCAGGCGCTCAAGACACTTACGCAGTGCCGCAACGTCGCCTTCGGGGAAAATTAACCCCGCATCTCCGATCACGCGGGGGATCTCGCCGCAATCGGAGCCGACGACGGGCACGCCGCAGGCCATCGCCTCGATCAGCACGCGCCCAAATTGCTCGATCCAGTTGGGCCGTGAACGTGAGGGGAGGACCAGCGCATCCAGTCGGCGATAAAAGTCTGGCAGATGGGCAGAGGGCAGGCTTCCGGCGAAAGAGACTCGCTCCGCTATTCCCAGGCTTTGTGCGAGCATCCTCAAGCGCTCGTACTCCGGCCCTGCTCCCACAACGGCCAGCCGCCACGTGCCCTCAATCCTTGCCGCCGCTTCCAGCAGCAGGTCAACTCCTTTTTCCACTACCAGGCGCCCCACGTAGCCGATCGCGAACTCGCTGCCGGAGCGGCCTTCGCTGATGCGAGGGGTAAAGATGGCCGGGTCTACTCCAAACTGGGGGATGACGGCCAGGGGGCCAGTATAGCCCTTCTCGCGCCAGACCGTTGCCGCGCCCGCGCTTCCCGCGATGGCATAGTCGGCGTGACGGAGGTTGTACCGTTCGATCTGACGGAAAGGCGGCGGATAGCGCCGGTTCAGGTTCTGCCAACTGAACCACAGGGCACGGGCGCCGGCGGCTTTCGCCAGCCGCAGCGCGTGGAAGGTGGCGAAATTGTAAGGTTCCTCGTCAATGTGGACGACCTGGGGAGCGAAGGCGCGTAACCGTCGTCCCAGACGCGGGTAGAAGTGGAGATGAAAGTTTCCGTTGAATGCGATGGGCTCAACAATCAACTCGTAACCAGAGGTGTGAGCCCGCTCCAGTTCGATCACACGGCTGCCGTCACGCCAGGAAGGTGGCACGGTGACCAGTAGTTCAACGTCGGGAAAGCGGGCGATTTCCTCCAGTTTGCGCTGATAAGTGCCCACCAGGCAGGCTTTGGAGATCATCAGGACACGCATAGTTTCACTTATGTCATGATTCAGGAGATTGACAAGCACTTGCATTGTGCTATAATTTGCCCGCTTTGGCAAATTCGGCATATGCGAACTGATAGGCCGGTGACCCATCTACTTTGCGGCCATTCGTGGCCGCGAACCCTTGTTTATTTATATGTGGGGAGGAGCCTGGTGATTCGAAGACGCATATCGATCGGTATCCTGCTGGCGGCTGTGTTGTTGAGTATGCTGCCGGCCTCGGATGTGGCTGCTCGTGATCCATCACGACTGGCGCAGACAGGTGGAGAGTTGCTGGTCAACCCAGGGTTTGAGGGACTCTCCTGCCCTGGCGTGGTGCCGCCGGATGCTTGTCTCCCACGCCGTAACTTTACGCACGCTGTGCACATCCAGGATGGCATTCTGCGTGACAACATTGAGACCCCCGAGGGATGGGTGACTTGGTGGCGCGAGGCCCCCCCTGAATGGACGCAGCCCGAGGTCGTGCTGATGCCTTCCAGCAATCCCACGTACACTGACCCCAACTTGCCCCGTATCCGCAGTGGTGCGTATGCTCCCAAAATCTTTGGGCCCGCCGGCAAGGTTGACGGAGGTCTCTACCAGATCGTGACCGGGTTGCGGCCAGGGGCGACTGTGCAACTGACGGCCTATGTCCACACGTGGTGCTGTAATGAGATGGTGGGAAACCGCGGCTACGCCACCACTTGCTGCGATCAGTGGGGCATGTGGGCGCAATTGGGCATCGAGCCTAACGGCCTGGCCGATCCATTCTCGCCCAGCGTCATTTGGAGCCAGAACTATTACGTCCCCGATTACTACCAGCCTATTGGCCCGCTCATGGCCCAGGTCGGTGCCAATGGTACTGTCGTCGTCTTTCTGCGCTCCACGGTCAAGTGGCCTGAGAAGCACATTGATGCCTATTGGGATGATGCCTCTCTGACCTACGTGGGGCCGGTCGTCCAGCCGACGAATACGCCTCCGCCGCCGCCTACGGTAGACCCTTCGGCGCCCACTCGGGCGCCGCTCCCCACATCCACCCCGCGCCCAGACGGTGCGATCGTTCACATCGTGCAGCCCGGCGACACGCTCTTCGGGATCGCGCTGAAGTACGGCGTGGACATGGAGCAGATCCGCCGGCTCAACGCCGGTTCGATTGGGCCCGACAATCTGATCGTGGTGGGGCAGGAGTTGGTCATTGCGGCGCCTCCTGCGCAACCGACTGCTGTACCGACGGAGGCTCTGGTGGTCGAGGCTACTGCCACGCCCGCTGCGGTGAGTGCTGCAGGCCCTTCGATCTGCGTGCTGGCATTCCACGACCGTAATGGTGACACCTTCCGCAACGATCCGGCAACCGAAGAACTGTTGCCTGGCGTGGAATTCGCCGTGGCCGATGCCAGCGGCGTAATCGCCCGCTACACGACCGACGGCGTCAGCGAGCCATATTGTTTGGCAGTGAGTCCGGGCGCCTATCGCGTGATCCAGACCTCGCCTTCGGGCTACACACCCAGCGGTCAGGCCGAGCGGAGCGTGGCGTTGTCGGAAGCGGCCAGTCTCTCGCTCCAATTCGGCAACGTGCGCAGCGAGGGGGCGGAGGTCGCTTCTCAGCCAACCGAAGAGGCTGCGACGGTAGAGGAGAACCCCGGAACGTCGGGCAGTTCGCCTGTTGAGAACATCCTCAAGACGGTCGCCAAGATCGGTGGTGCGCTGGCGTTGTTCCTGGCTGTGGCGCTGGCGGTGCTCTTTGTCATCAACCGGCAAAGGATGTAGGGCGAATGGGCAATCCGCCCTGGTGAAGGAGGAAGTGTGATGATTCGCAAACGTGCGTGGATCGGTATCTTGCTGATGGCAGCACTGTTAGGCGCTGTGCCAGCCATGAGTGTGGCCGCGCCGCAGATGCAGACGGCGGCTCCTTTGCAAAACCCCGGTTTCGAAGGACTCTCCTGCCGGGCTGGCTCAGTGCCCCCGGAATGTCTAGACAACTGGACGCGCGCGACCTTTGATGGGGTTGAGCGCCAGACGATCTACACTCCCCAGGGATGGGTGTCATGGTGGCGCACCGGGGAGAACCGCGGCCAGCCCGAGATCCGCGTGATTCCCAAGGCTGGCAACTATGTCGGTGAATTGACCCGCATCCGCAGCGGCTACTATGCGACGCAAGTGTTCATCGCCTACTATACTATGGACGCAGGACTTTACCAGACGGTGAGCGGCCTGACACCGGGGGCGACAGTGCAGTTCTCGGCTTATGGTATGGGCTGGAGTTGTGAGAGCGATACCGGCGCACCCAAGTTCGGTTACTCCTGCGGCGACCTGTGGAATCTGATCTTCCAGGTCGGCATAGAGCCCAACGGCGGAAGGGACTTTAACTCACCGAGCGTCATCTGGAGTCCGGAACAGAACTCCCCTGATGCCTTCCGACTCATCGGTCCAGTGACGGCCCAGGTGGGGCCCGGCGGCTCGGTGACTGTCTTTATACGTGCCAAGACCAAGTGGGGCTACAAGTACCAGGAGGCCTACTGGGACGACGCCTCTCTCGTCTACACCGGCCAACCGGCGGCAACGGCGACATCCGCGGCTCCCGCAGGTCAGCCGACGGTCATTGCCGGCGCAGATGGCCTGAACGTCCGCGCCGGGCCAGGAACCAATTTCGCCATTCTGGCCCATGTCGGCCCCGGCACCCAGTTCAGAGTCACCGGGAGATACGCGGACTGGTGGCAGATTGACTATAACGGCACTCCGGCCTGGGCGTACAGCGGGGTGGTCACGGCCCAGAATACGGCCAATGTGCCGCAGGTTGTGCCGCCGGCCTCTCCGGTCCCTGCAGCACCATCGCCCCTGCCCATTTTGCCTACGCTAACTCCTACTCCTCCGGCAGAAGCCGTGTTGCCGACAGCGGCGCCTACGGCTGAGGCCAGCCCTACACCAACGGGCGCCTCCATTTGCGTATTGGTGTATCACGATCGTAATGGCAATACGTTCCGCAACGATCCGACTACTGAAGAACTCTTGCCTAACGCCGAGATCGCCGTGGCGGATGCAAGCGGCGTGATCGCCCGCTACAAGACCGACGGTGTCAGCGAGCCACATTGCTTCACGGTAGCTGCCGGAAACTATCGCGTCGTCCAGACCTCACCACCGGGCTACGTGTCCAGCGGTCCAGCCGAGCAATTGGTAGGCGTAGCGGATGGCTCTAGCCCATCCCTGCAGTTCGGCAATATCCGTGGTCAGGGGCCGGCTGCTACTATGACTGTCGAGGTCACTCAGGGGAGTGAGGAGCGCAGCGCGGGCGGTTCCAATCTCCGTCTCTTCTCGACCGTCGCCACGATCAGTGGTGCATTGGTGTTGTTCCTGGCTCTCGTGCTGGCGATACTCTTCGTGCTCAGTCAGCGAAGATAGGGCATCGGCGTTTGGCGGCGCTGTGGTGATGCCGGGGACTCGGATGCACTAGGTGAGACTGCCCTGCCGCTTGTGCGGTGGGGCAGTTTTTGCTTTGCACAGTTGCATAATTGCCAAAATGGTGTATCCTTCTTCGAGGAGGTACTCATGCGCTACGGTTATTTCGACGACCGACAACGTGAGTACGTGATCACTCGGCCCGACACGCCGCTGCCGTGGATCAACTATCTCGGTTGTGAGGCGTACTTCGGCATTATTTCGAACACGGCGGGCGGGTATTCCTTCTACCGCGACGCGCGTCTGCGTCGCATCACCCGTTACCGCTACAACAACACGTCGTTCGACTATGGCGGGCGCTACATCTACGTGCGCGACAACGAGACGGGCCGGTTCTGGTCTCCCTCCTGGCAGCCGATCCGACGCGCGGTCAAAAAGTACACCTGCCGCCACGGGCTGGGCTATACGATCATCGGCTCGACCTACGATGGTATCGAGGCGCAGACATGCTATTTTGTGCCCCTGGGCGAAAACCTGGAAATCTGGCGGCTCACGCTGACCAACCACCGCAGGAAGCCGGCCAGCCTCTCGATCTTTTCCAGCGTCGAGTTCTGCCTGTGGGACGCCTGGGACGACCAGACAAACTTTCAGCGCAACTTTAGCACCGGTCAGGTAGAGATCGAAGATGGCGTGATCTATCACAAGACGGAATACCGCGAACGGCGCAACCACTTTGCCTATTTTGCCTGCTCGGAGAAACTGGCCGGTTTCGACACGCAGCGTGACGTGTTCCTGGGGCCATATCGCAGTTGGGATAGTCCGGCTGCGGTCGCGCGCGGTCGCTCGTTCAACTCGGTGGCCCACGGCTGGGCGCCCATCGGCTCGCACCACGTCAAGGTGCGGCTCAAGCCCGGCGAGACGCGCCAGATCATCTTTGTGTTGGGCTACCATGAGAATCCCAAGGATCAAAAGTTCGATCCGCCCGATTCGCAGACGATCAACAAGAGAACCGTCAAACCCATCATTGCCAGGTATCTCGATCCGGCGAACGTGGAGGCGGCTTTTGAGGCGCTGCGCGCGTATTGGGATGGTCTCCTGAGTATCTACCAAGTCAAGACGCCCGATGTGCACACCAATCGCATGGTCAACATCTGGAACGCTTATCAGTGCATGGCGACGTTCAACGTGTCTCGTTCGGCGTCGTTCTATGAGTCGGGCATCGGGCGCGGCCTGGGTTTCCGTGATTCCAATCAGGACCTGCTGGGGTTCGTGCAGATGGTGCCGGCGCGTGCCCGCGAGCGTATCCTCGATCTGGCCACGACGCAGTTGGAGACGGGTGGAGCCTATCACCAGTACCAGCCGCTCACCAAGCGTGGCAATCATGAGATTGGCAGCAACTTTAACGATGACCCATTGTGGCTGGTGCTGGCCGTGGCAGCTTATCTGAAAGAGACCGGGGATTGGAGCATCCTCGACGAGCCGGTGCAATATGAGAACAGGCCCGGCACCGAGCAGCCGCTCTACGAGCACTTGCAGCGCAGCATCCAGTACACGCTCGACCGACTTGGGCCGCATGGCCTGCCGCTGATCGGGCGCGCGGATTGGAACGATTGCCTCAACCTGAACTGTTTTTCCGACGAACCCGGACAGTCCTTCCAGACGACGACGAACAAAGACGGCAAGGTGGCGGAATCGGTGTTTATCGCCGGATTGTTCGTGCTGGCGGCGAAGGAGATGACGCAAATATGCAAGTTTGCAAGTCTGCAAGTGGGCAAACTGCAAACTTGCAAACTTGCAGACTTGACTTGTAAGTACGGAGGCAAAGAGGTTTCGTACCTGGAAGCCGCGAGGCAGATGGAGGCAACCATCAAAGAACATGGTTGGGACGGCGAGTGGTTCGTGCGCGCGTATGACGATTTCGGGCGCAAGGTGGGCTCGCAAGAGTGCAAGGAGGGCAAGATTTTCATCGAACCTCAAGGCTTTTGCGTGCTTGCCGGCATCGGTATAGAGGATGGATTGGCGCAAAAGGCGTTGGATTCGGTCAACAAGTACCTTGCCACGCCGCACGGCATCGTCTTGCAACAGCCGGCGTATTCCCGGTATTACCTGCACCTGGGCGAGATTTCCTCGTACCCGCCGGGCTATAAGGAGAACGCCGGCATCTTTTGCCACAATAATCCCTGGGTCATCATTGCCGAGACGCTGGTGGGCAATGGCGATCGCGCCTTCGACTATTACACCCGCATCAACCCCTCGGCGCGCGAACAGATCAGCGACGTGCATCGCTGCGAGCCTTACGTATACGCGCAGATGATTGCCGGGCACGACGCGCCGACGCATGGCGAGGCCAAGAACTCGTGGCTTACCGGCACGGCGGCATGGAATTACGTCGCCATCACGCAGTACATTCTGGGTATTCGCCCTACTTACGAGGGCCTGCAAGTCGCGCCGGTCATCCCCACGCACTGGCGCGGCTTTGAAGCCACGCGTATCTTCCGCGGGGTCAAGTACCATATCACCGTAGAACGCGCCGGGCCAGGCAACACGGTCTCGCTCATAGTGGACGGCAAGCCGGTCGAGGGTAATGTCGCGCCGTTGCCGCCGGCGGGCCAGAATAAGATCTCGGTGAGGGCGGTATTGGCTTGACTTTGAGCCTGGATCAAATAGTCGAGGGCTTGTAGCCGTTCCGTCGGGTGTCCCGTTTGTGGGTGGAACAGGCCTGGTGCTCTGGAAGCACAGCCGCCACGTGAGAGAAGCGATCGAGTTGGTGCGTTTTCTGAGCAGCGATCAATTTCAGGCCCAGTATGGCTTGCGGATCGGGCCTCCGACCCGCCTCACGGCGCTGGAACGGCCGCCATTTACCACCGACCCGGACTATAATCGGCCAGAGCCTGAGGGCGGGACGCGGGTTTCAGGCGACGTACATGTGGAGCCTGGTCGAAGAGAAACTGATGGCAGCACTGGGAGAGTTGTGGGCGGAGGTGTTTGCCAACCCGGACATAGACCTGAAAGCGGTGATCGCCGAGCGCATGGGGGCGTTGGCCGCGAGGCTCGACAGCATCCTGTCAGGATAATTATGGGCCGGGTTTCTTATCGCTTTGACCAGGCCGGTCGCTTTGCCATCGAGGACTATAACCGCGCCCGCCCCTTCGCCAGTTTCCTGCCCGGCGTCGCCGGGTTGATGGGCGTGCCGCTGTGGGCCTTTTACGTCAATCGCGCCCAGGGCATTGCCAGTTTTGGCGTGCAGGATAAGAACAGCCCCATCGTCGAGTACTTCCCCGCCAATCGCGCCTATCAACTAGTCTCCTATACCGGCTTCAGGACGTTCGTCAAGGTCCTTCGCAAAGACGGCTTCGACTATTACGAGCCTTTCTCGCCGGGCAATCTGGACGATTCCCGCCAGGAACTGATGCTCGTCAGCCCCTCCGAGTTAGAGTTCGCGTCACTCGACTCGCGGCGTGGGCTGGCCGTGAACGTGCTGTACTTTACACCGCCTAACGAACCCTTCGCCGCGCTGGTGCGCCGTGTCACCATCCAGAACATCTCAACACGGGCCATCGCACTTGAAGTGCTCGATGGCCTGCCTGCCATTGTCCCCTACGGGTTGAACCAGTTCTTTCTCAAGGAGATGGGGCATACGGCTGAGGCCTGGATGGGCGTGTTCAACCTCGAAAACGGCGTGCCTTTCTACCGCCTGCGCTCGAGCATGGCCGATAGCCCTGAAGTCGAAACGGTCGAGGCCGGACATTTTTATCTGGCCTTTGTCGAGGGGGGTGGCCTCCTGACGCCCATCGTGGATCCGTGGGTCGTCTTTGGCTCCAACACCTCGCTCAGCCACCCCGATGGCTTCTTGCGCCGCTCGCTTGAGGAGTTGGAGCAGAGCCCGCAGGCGACGGCCAACCGGACCCCCTGCGGTTTTTTCGGCGTGCGGCGGCGGCTGGAGCCGGGCGTGGAGGTGGTGTTGTGGGCAGTCGTCGGCCACGCGGGCGACGTACACCCGCTAAACGGTCAGGTGAAGCGCATCGCTAGCGGCGCGTTCCTGGCAGCCAAACGGCGCGAGAATGCCGACCTCATCGCCGGGCTGACCGACCCAATCGCCACACAGACCTCTTCGCCCTTGTTCGATGCCTATTGTCGCCAGAGCATGCTCGATAACGTGCTGCGCGGCGGCACCCCACTCATCTTCGGCGATATGGTCAACCCGCGCGTCTATCACGTCTACTCGCGCAAGCACGGCGACCTGGAGCGGGATTACAACTTTTTCTCGCTCGCGCCCGAGTTCTACTCGCAGGGCAATGGTAATTACCGTGATGTCAATCAGAACCGCCGTGACGACGTGCGTTTCTGGCCGGAGGTGCGCGATTTCGACATCGCCACCTTCGTCAACCTGATCCAGCCCGACGGCTATAACCCGCTCGTCATCCTCGGCAGCCGCTTTGTCGTCCCGTCGGAAGCCCTCGATGCGGCGCTTGCGCCGGTTGCAGAGAATGAGCGCGAGGGCCTGGCACGGCTGCTCACGCAGCCGTTCAGGCCGGGGCAGGTGGCGCGATACGTGCTCGATCATGCCATCCACCTGAGCGTGCCCGTGGACGAGTTCCTGGCCAACGTCCTGGCCTGCGCGGAACAGATGATCGAAGCGGCGTTCGGCGAGGGTTATTGGGTGGACCACTGGGTCTACAATCTCGACCTGATCGAGAGTTTCCTCGCCATCTATCCCGACGAAAAAGAATCGTTCCTGTTCGGGCGGTCGGATTACACCTTCTTCGACAGCCCGGCGCGGGTGCTCCCGCGCGCCGACAAGTACGTGCTGGTCGAGGGCCAGGTGCGCCAGTTGGGCGCGGTCGTCGTGGATAAGGAGAAAGAGGCGCTGATTGCCTCACGCAGCGAGCGGCCCAACGTGGTGCGCGTCGCACAAGGCCGGGGCGACATCTATACCACGACGCTGTTCGCCAAACTCGTTTGCCTGGCATCGGTCAAGTTCGCCACTCTCGATCCGTGGGGGATGGGGATCGAGATGGAGGCCGAAAAGCCCGGCTGGTACGACGCGCTCAACGGCCTGCCGGGGATGCTGGGCTCTTCGATGTGCGAGACCTACGAACTGCGGCGATTGCTTCGCTTCCTGCTCGATGTTGCCGCCGAATACCCTGACCGCCTCTGCTCGCTGCCGGTGGAGGTGAGCGATCTGTTGCACGAGGTCGAGCAGGCAGTCGAAACCTCCGAAGTCTCCAAGACTTCGGAGGTCTGGACGTGGGAACAGATCGCTGCAGCGCGCGAGGTCTACCGCGCGCGGGTGCACTTTGGCTTCGACGGCAGGACGCAGGAGTTGAGCCTGCGGGGAATCGGGGATGTCCTGACCAGATTCCTCGCCGTGGTAGACGCTGGCATCGCCCGCGCGCGCGATCTGAGCGGTGGTCTGTACCCGACCTATTTTCGTTACGAGGTCGAGGAGTATGAGCCGCTGAGCGATGCACAGGGTCGCCCCAAGGTCAACGCTAAAGGACAACGTCACGTGCGTGCTTTGCGCTTCAGGCCCATAACCTTGCCGCTATTCCTGGAGGGGTTTGCCAAAGCACTCAAGATGCAGCGTGACGCCGAAACCGCGCGGGCGATCTATCGCCAGGTGCGTGAGAGCGGGCTGTTCGACCGCAAACTGAAGATGTACAAGGTCAATGCCTCGCTCGCAGACGAGCCGGTTACGCTGGGGCGGGCGCGGGCTTTTACTCCCGGCTGGCTGGAGAATGAGTCCATCTGGCTGCATATGGAGTACAAGTACCTGCTCGAACTCTTGCGCGCGGGGCTGTATGAGGAATTTTTCCAGGACCTGCAGACTACGCTCGTGCCATTTCTCGATCCAGCGGTGTATGGACGCAGCCCGCTGGAGAACTCGTCGTTCATTGTCAGCAGCGCCCATCCTGATGAAACGCTGCACGGCGCCGGATTCGTCGCCCGCCTCACCGGCGCGACGGCCGAGTTCCTGAGCATATGGCATCTGATGATGGCCGGGGAGCGCCCGTTCTTCGTGGATGGAGGCGAGTTGTGCCTTGCGCTCAGGCCGGTGTTGCCCGGCTGGCTGTTCGATACCGACGGTTGTGTGACCTTCCATTTTCTGGGGCGCTGCACCGTCACCTATCACAACCCCGAACGGCTGAATACATTTGCTGATGGGGTGCGCATTCTCAGGATCGTCCTTCAACCAGAGGATGGAGGCGCGATTGAGATTCCCGGCGGCGTCATCCGCGCGCCGCACGCAGCACTGGTGCGGGCGGGAAAGGTGCGGGCGATGAACGTGTTTCTCGGCAGGTAGCCGTGCACTCCATAGCACGAGGCTGGCGTTTCGGAGGTAGAGTATGAAGCGAGCGATCACGGGCTGGCATTTCATCGGCGACGAGGGGACGTTCGTGTTGGAGGTTCCGCACGAAACGAGTTATCTCTACTTCCCGCTCGCCAACGAGGCCGGGATGATGGCCTCGATCACACCGCTGTTGGGCGGCGATGTCAAATCCGGCCAGAATACCTTTCTTCTGACGCCGGTTTCGCCCGAAGACCTGCACAACTCGCGCGCCACGCGCAATTTCTGGCTGTTCGTGGAAGGCGCGGGCGCCTGGTCGGCGACGGGAGACTCAGCCTTGCAGATCGCGCAGAGTTTCGCCGGGCGCCGGATGGAAAGAGTTAGCCTGGAGGCGGGCTTGCTCTGGCACCAGGTCACGCGTGAGAACCGGCGGCTGGGGCTGCGCGCCGAGGTCACCAACTTTGTGCCGGCCGTCCCCGATCATGTAGAACTGATGCGTGTGCGTGTCACCAATATAGCGAAGAAGGCGCTGCGCGTCACACCTACGGCGGCAATCCCCATCTATGGCCGCTCTGCGGATAACCTCCGCGACCATCGCCACGTGACCTCGTTGCTCCATCGCATCTACACCATTCCTGCAGGAGTCGTGGTGCAACCGACGCTCTCGTTCGATGAGCGCGGCCACCGCCCGAACACAGTCGCCTATTGCGTGGTCGGTGCGGAGGGAAAGGGCGCGCCCCCTGTGGGGTTCTTCCCGTTGGTCGAGGATTTTATTGGCGAGGGCGGCACACTCGACTGGCCGGAAGCGGTCGTGCGCAACCTGCGCGCCCGCTGCAAGGCTGGCGAGCGCTTCGCGGGCTACGAGGCAATCGGCGCGCTGCGCTTTCGCAGCCTGACCCTCAAGCCGGGGCAATCGCGGTCGTACGTGATCGCGCTGGCGATCCGCGAGGATGGGACAGGCGTGGAGGCGCTGGCCGAGACGTATTGCAGCGACGCGCGCTTCGACGCGCTGCTGGAAGCGACCCGCGCGCACTGGCAGGCCCAGGTGGGCCGGCTGGCCTTCCGCACCGGCGAGCACAGTCTCGACCTGTGGATGAAATGGGTGGCGACCCAGCCGATCCTGCGGCGCATCTACGGCTGCTCTTTCCTGCCGCATCACGATTACGGGCGCGGCGGGCGCGGTTGGCGTGACCTATGGCAGGATTGCCTGGCCCTGCTGGTGATGGACCCATCCGAGGTGCGCGGCCTGCTCCTGAACAACTATGCCGGGGTGCGCATGGATGGGACGAACGCGACGATCATCGGCAGCCGGCCAGGCGAATTTATCGCCGACCGCAACCGCATCTCGCGGGTGTGGATGGATCACGGTGCCTGGCCTTTCTTGACGACGAAACTCTACATTGACCAGAGCGGCGATCTCGACTTTTTGCTGCAAGAACAGGTCTATTTCAAGGACGGTCAGGTGGATCGCGCCGGGGGCTGGGACGCGCAATGGCAGCCGGAGCAGGGCACGCGGCTGATGACCGCGAGCGGCGAGTGCTACACCGGCACAGTGCTGGAGCACATCCTGGTCCAACACCTGACCGCCTTCTTCAACGTGGGCGACCATAACAATATCAAATTGGAAAACGCCGACTGGAACGACGGGATGGATATGGCTCCCCATAGAGGAGAAAGCGCGGCTTTTACCGCGCTCTATGCCAGCAACCTGCGCGACCTGGCCGACCTGCTACGGGCGCTGCAGGAGCGGCGCGGTGTGCGCGAGGTGACGCTGGCAGCCGAGTTGTTGCCCCTGTTGGATACGCTCGGTGAACCGGTGGACTATGGCTCGGTAGAGGCCAAACGCACCCGTTTGCAGACGTACTTTGCCACCTGCCGCCACACCGTCTCTGGCGAGAAAGCGTCCGTGAGCATCACGGCGCTGGCGCAAGACCTGGCGACCAAGGCCGATTGGCTGTTCGAGCACATCTGCAAGAACGAGTGGGTTACGAGCGCCGAGGGCTATGCCTGGTTCAACGGCTACTATGACGATGATGGCAACCGCATCGAGGGCGACCACCCTTCCGGCGTGCGCATGACGCTGACCGGGCAGGTATTCACGCTGATGGGCGGGATCGCCACCGACGAGCAGGCGCGCCAGATTGTGCAGGCCGCCGGACGTTATCTGAAGGATCCCACCGTGGGCGGTTACCGGTTGAACACGGATTTCGGCGGTGTGCAATTGAACCTGGGGCGCTGCTTCGGTTTCGCCTACGGCCACAAGGAGAACGGCGCCATGTTCAGCCACATGGCGGTGATGTACGCCAACGCCTTGTACAGGCGCGGGTTCGTGCGCGAGGGCTGGGACGTGCTGGCCGGGATCTACCGCCACTGCGCCGATTTTTCCAAGAGCCGCATCTATCCCGGCATCCCGGAGTATATCAACGCGCGCGGGCGCGGGATGTACCACTACCTGACCGGCTCCGCCAGTTGGCTGCTCTTGACCATGCTTACGGAGGTATTTGGCGTCAAGGGCGTCCTGGGCGACCTGGCGCTGCAGCCGAAACTGCTGGCTGAGCAGTTCGACGCGCAGGAGCAGGCCAGCGTGACGACCGTGTTTGCCGGGCGGCGGTTGGAGATCGTGTACCAGAACAACGCACGCCTGGACTACAGCGATTACGGTGTCTGGAACGTCCGGTTGGACGGGCAGGAGATCGGGTTCAAACGCTATGGCAACGGGGCGCTGGTGGCACGGGAGTGCATCGCCGCGTTGGATGAGAGCGCGGTTCATCGGCTGGAGGTTATGTTGGGGAACGCAACCCGGCATTCGTGAGGCAAAGTACAGGCTGCTGGATAGGCTGGACAGAAGGAGAACAATCATCATGCCGAAAGATCAACTGCTGGAAGCGCGCGAATACACCAGCGAGGGCTATAGCCCCGTTGTGGACTATGGGGCGTGGCGAGTGGCTATCCTGAACTATATTGACGAATTGCTGCCCCAGAACCTCACGCAGATGCAGCGCCATGACGAGACCGACGAGGTCTTTGTCCTGCTGCGCGGACGCTGTATCCTGTTCCTGGGCGATGGTGTTGAGACTGTCACAACGATCTATGCCCAGGACATGGAGCCCCTCAAGGTCTACAACGTCAAGAAGGCGGCCTGGCACACGCACACGTTGAGCCGCGATGCCATGGTGCTGATCGTCGAGAACCGCGATACGACCCACGACAACTCGCCGTTTTGCGATCTGAGCCAGGCGCAGCGCCAGCAGATCATCGAATTGACCAAGGCGTTGTGGAAAAGTTAGGGGCGTGTCGAGGAAAACCCGACAAATCGGAGCATCCGTCTTCTGTACAGGGGACTTTGCCCGTCAATACCGCTTCACGATAGAGCGGTAGGCGGTGGGCTGGCGGCACTGGAGGATTTGCGTCTCCTCGCGGTAGTTCCGTACCTCGTCCAGGTCAATGCGCGCCACGGCATATCCTTCGACCGGCCTGCCGCTCGCCTCGGTGCTCTCGATGGTGGCATAGATTTTGCCGCGCGGGCCGACGATGGCGCTCCGGCCGAAGAAGGTGTACGAAGGCTCCTCGCCCACGCGGTTGGCTGCCGCCACAAAGACGGCGTTCTCATAGGCGCGCGCCAGCAAATAGACCCGCCATTCGTCCTCGTTGGGCTGTTCCCAGTTGGCGCAAACCAGCAAAAGTTCCCCGCCATCCAACGCCAGGCTGCGTGCCACCTCCGGGAAAGCCAAATCCCAGCCGATCATAATCCCCACATTACCGAAAGTGGTCTCAAAGACATCGAGCCGATGGCCGGGGCGGAAGGCGATACGTTCCTCGCCGCGCAGGTGCATCTTGTTGTATTGGCCGATCAAGTCGCCGTCCGGGCCAAGCAGGACAACAGTGTTGTAGATGATGCTTTCCACCTTCTCTTTGCTGACCATGCCGAAGGCGATATGCACGCCCAGTTCGGCGGCGCGCTGAGCCATCAGGTTGACCGTCGGTCCGGGGATGCGCTGGGCCAGTTCGGTGAAGCGTGGCCCGACTTCGTAGCCGGTGGTGATCAGTTCCGGAAACACGATCAGGTCCACTGGCTGCTCGGTGGCGATGCGGGTGATGAAATCGCCCATCTTGATCAGATTGTCTTCCATCTGGCCCAGGGCGGGGGCCATCTGGACGGTTGCGACGGTGATTTCGCGCATTGGAATGATTCCTCCTGAAATATGTGATGCGGTCAGGCGCGGCGGAGGCGCCTGAGCAAACCGGCCAACTCTGATGGCAAGGGAGCCCGGAATTCCATCTCCTTGCCGGTGATGGGGTGGGTAAGGCGCAGGCGCGCAGCATGCAGAAAGTGGCGGCCCTGCAGCAGCCGTTGGCGGCGGCGACCGTACACTGAATCGCCCACTACCGGATAGCCCATCCACGCCAGATGTACGCGGATTTGATGCGTGCGTCCGGTCTGAGGGTACACTTCTAGCAAGGTGTGTTCTGTAAAATACTCGATGGCACGATAGGTTGTGCGCGCTTCCCGTCCGCTGGGCACGACGGCCATTCTCCCCCGCTCCCACTTGGCGCGGCCAACCGGGGCCTCGATGATGCCTTCCTGGGGATGAACGCGCCCCTCGACCAAAGCCAGGTAGGTTTTGGCGACCTGGCGATGCTTGAACTGCCGCTGCAATGCAGTGTATGCGGCTTCGGTCTTGGCGACGACAAGCAGGCCCGAGGTTTCCTTGTCTAGCCGGTGGACTACCCCGCCGCGATCCGCTCCGCCAACGTCGCCGATCTGTGGGCAGTGGGCCAGGAGCGCGTTGACCAATGTACCACCCGTGTGCCCCGGCGCTGGATGCACGACCATCCCCGCTGGCTTGTTCACGACCACCATAACCTCGTCTTCGTAGACGATATGGAGGGGGATATCTTCAGGCAGGGCCTGCACCGGTAGTTGGGGGGGGATGTGTGCGATGATGGCGTCGCCGGGTTGCACAAAGTAGCCTGGCTTGCTGGGACGCCCATTCACCGTTACCGCGCCGTCCTTGATCAGCCGCTGGGCCATCGCCCGGCTCAGGTCAGACACACGGTCGGAAACTGTTTTGTCCAGGCGCTCACCGTCCTGTTCGACGACGAACGAGACTACGGTTGGCTCAATTGTTGGCGGCGGCCCGCTTCCTGGCTCGCTCACGGCTTTCCTCCCACAGTGTCAACAGCGCCAACAGGGTTACACCTACCGTGATCGAAGCATCGGCCAGATTGAAGATGGGAAAGTCTCTGAACGGCCAAAAGTTGGCATCTATGAAATCCACCACGAACCCCTGGCGCAGCCGGTCTACCAGGTTGCCGATGGCCCCGCCCAGTGCCAGGCCGAAAGCGAGCCGCATCCACCATTGGCCGCTCGTGATGTGCCGGTAGTAGGCGATGATGACGGCGATCACGATGATGGCGACGATGACAAAGACGTTGCCAAACTGGGGCAACATGCCAAACGCTGCCCCCGTGTTCGTAATATGGGTGATGCGCAAGACCGGGGACAACCAAGACGCGATGTCCCACGACCGGCCCACTTCGAGGTGCGTCGCCACCAGATACTTGGTGATCTGGTCGGCAAGCAACACCAGCGCCGCCACAACCGGCAAGACCAGTGCTTCTAGCCGCTGCCGTTTCAACGGGAGACCATCCGTGTCTGTTCGTGGCGTGATTGGCACTCCAGGCAATACTGTACGCGCGGAAGTGCCTCCAGGCGCGCACGGTCAATCCGGGCTCCGCAGGATTCACAGAGGCCATAGGTGCCGTCTTCGAGTTTGGCCAATGCCCGTGCCACCTCTTCCAGCGAGGCCTCGACTTTGCGCTTCAGCGTGACGCCGACGGCCTGGTCGAAGGCATCGGTGCCGTCGTCGGCCATGTGGTTACTGTAGCCGACGCTTTCGTACCTGGCGGCTTCGGTCTCCAACCGTTCCAGTTGTTCTCTCAATTGGGCCTGCTCTGCCAATAACGCCTGTTTGGCTCTGTCGTACGAGAAAGGCATCGTTCCTCCTGCTCTGCTCTCCTCCGACGCGTCGTTATTCTACCCTACTCGGCCCGAATTGGCAACCTCAACCTCACCCCATCCCCCTGCCCCCTGCCCCCTTCCCCTCTCCCTCTGGGAACGGGGAAGGGGGGATGGGGGGTAGGGGTGAGGTCACACCCTGCGCACGCTCAGCGTTAGGGATTGTGCCCCAATGCGCTCCTCGCTCACGGTCGCGCCCTCTTCTGCAGGTGGCGCAGCGCGCAGTTCGACGCTCAACGTCTCGGCGGCGATGAACTCGCGCCACACCTCGATGGCGGCGGCGAGTTCCCCTTCCGCCTGGTAGGTGGTTCTGATGCGATCGTCGAGGTTGAACCCAGCTTCTTTACGGAGGTTCTGGATACGGCGCACGACCTCGCGGGCCAGGCCCTCGGCGGCCAGTTCCGGCGTGATGCTCACATCTACGGCGACAGTCAGGTTGCGCTCGGTGGCAACGACCAGTCCTGCACGCGGCTGCTCGCGCACGAGCACCTCCTCCGGCGCCAGTTCGACCTCTTCGCCTTCGACCTGTATCCGCAGCGGCAAGCCTCCCCGCAGTCGCCTGGCTGCGGCCTGGGCATCCAGCGCGTTCAACGCCGCCCGCAGTGCCGGGAAACGGGAGCCGAAGCGCGGGCCGAGCACCTTGTTGTCCGGCAGAATCTGGTAGGTGACCAGGTCACTCGCGTCATCCACGAAGGCAACCTGCTTGACGTTCAGTTCGTCGCGTACCAGTTCCACCAGTTCGGCGTCGAGTGCCCCCGCCTCCAGGTGCACGAACGCTTTTGCCAGCGGCTGGCGCAGTTTGATGTTGGCGTCGTTGCGCGCCGAGTGGCCCAGGGTGACGATTTGCCGTGCCAGCGCCATACGCGCCAGCAGGTCCGCATCTATCGCCGATGAATCTGCTTCCGGCCAGGTAGTGTGATGGACGCTTTCTGGAGCCTGTGGGTCCACCGAGCGCACCAGGTTCTGGTATATCGCCTCGGTCACAAAAGGCATAAAGGGCGCGAGCATCCGGCAGAGGGTTGTCAGCACGTGATAGAGCGTGGTATAGGCCGCATTCTTGTCGGCGTCGTGCTCGCTCTTCCAGAAGCGCCGCCGGCTGCGCCGCACGTACCAGTTGCTCAGATCGTCCAGGAACGGTTCGATCACCAGTGTCGCGCCGTAGGCGTCATAGTCGTTCAGCCGCGCCGTCACGTCGGCCACCACCTGGTTCAGTCGGGAAAGAATCCACCTGTCGAGTAGGGGAAGGGATTGGTGATTGGTGATCAGGGGTTGGGTTTCCCTCAAATCCCCAATCATTAATCCCAAATCACCTGCCCCCGGCGTCCAACCGTCAATATTGGCATAAGTGACGAAGAAGGAATAGACGTTCCACAGCGGGAGGAGCACTTGGCGACGCACTTCATCGGCGCGCGTGTAGCCGAAACGCAGGTCGTTTTCCGGCTTATGGGCGCAGTAGAGCCAGCGCATCACGTCCACGCCCATACGGTCGGCGGCCTCGTTGAACTCGATAGCGTTGCCCCACGACTTGTGCATCGGACGGCCCGTCTCGTCCACCAGCGTGGCGTAGCCGAAGCAGGTCTTGAAGGGCGGGGTATTTTCCAGTACCGTGGCCATCGCCAGCAGGCTGTAGAACCAGTTGCGGAACTGCCCCGGAAAGGACTCGCTGATGAAATCTGCCGGGTACCACTCGCGCCAGTAATCGCGGTTGATGCGGTACTGCATGGTGCTGAAGGAGACGATGCCGGCGTCGAGCCAGGGATTGCCTACGTCGGGGATGCGGCTCGTCGTCGCGCCGCACTTGGAACAGGCGATCTTGACCGCATCTACCCAGGGCCGGTGTGGCGTGTGGCCCGCGAACTCCTCCCAACCGGCCACCGCGCGCGCTTTCAACTCCTCGCCGTCGCCGATGACCTCGAAATGACCGCAGGCGTCGCACACCCAGATCGGCAGCGCCAGTCCCCAGTAGCGCTTTTTGCTGATCATCCAATCGTGCATGTTGCGCAGCCAATCCAACTCCCGTTCCAGGCCGAAGGCAGGAATCCAGCGGATCTGCTCGGTCACGCGAATCATGCGATGGCGTAGTTCGTCCATCGAGATGAACCACTCGTCCACCAGGCGGAAGACCAGTTCGGTCGAGCAGCGCCAGCAGACGGGGTAGCGGTGGGTATAGTCCTCGATCTTGTAGAGCAACCCTTTCTCGCGCAGGTTTTCGAACACGCGCTCGGCACTTTCGGCGACGGGGACGCCGGTGAGCGGGCCGAAGCCGACGATAAAGACGCCCTCCTCGTCCAGCGGGGCGATGGCGGGCAGGCCGTACTGCTTGCCCAGGGCAAAGTCTTCCGCGCCACAGCCGGGGGCAATGTGGACGATACCCGTACCTTCCGCTTCGCCGACCTCGTCCCAGAGGATGACGCGATGGGCCTGGGGTGCGCCGGCTTCCTGCTGTGCCGGCAACTCATCGAAAGGTCCTTCATACACCCAGCCTTCCAGCGCCGTCCCAGGCATTTCTTCCAGCACCTCGTACCTGCCCTTCAGGATCGAGAGCGTGCCTTTGGAGAGATACAAGATGTGCTCGCCCTGGCGCACTTTGACGTAGATGAGTTGCGAGCCGACCGCCGCCGCGACGTTGCTGGTCAATGTCCACGGCGTCGTCGTCCAGACCAGCAGGCTCTCGCCAGGGTGGTCGCGCAGCGGGAAGCGCAGGGTGACGCCGGGATGGGTCATCTCGCGGTAGCCCTCGGTGACGATCTCGTGCTGGCTGATGCCGGTGGCGCAGCGCGGGCACCAGGGCATCACGTCGTGGCCCTGGTAGAGCCAACCGTGCTCCCAACAACGTTTCAGGAAGGTCCAGATCATGTAATTGTTCTCGGTCGAGAAGGTGAAGTAGGAGCCGCCCAGTTCCGGCAGTCCCAGCCGGGCGACGATCTGCTCGACCGTATCGGTCACCGGCCCAAGCGGCCCTGTCACCGTGATGACCTGCTCCGGGCTCTGCATCAGTTTGTCGGCCAGATCGCGCAAGAAATCGGGGTCATTCCAATCCATCCAGTAGCCCAGGCGGATGGATTGCTCGGTCTGGATGGCGGCGTAACGCAGGACGCGCTCTTTGCACTTGCGCACGAAATTGGCAATGCCGTAGCGTTCGATGTCCCGCTTGGAGCGAAAGTCGAGTTCTTTTTCCACTTCGACTTCGACCCATAGTCCCTGGCAGTCGAAGCCGTTCTGGTAGCGGGTGCGGTAGCCCTTCATGGCCCAGAAGCGATGGTAGAGGTCCTTATAGGTGCGCCCCCAGCCGTGGTGGACTCCCATCGGGTTGTTCGCGGTGATGGGGCCATCGGTAAAGGCCCAGCGCGGCCCGTTACGGCGCAGTTCGACCAGTTTACGGAAAGCCTGGGTTTCCTTCCAGAAATTCAGGATGTCCCGTTCCTGGGCGATAAAGTCTACCTGGTTGGGTATGGGTCTGAATGCCATCGTCTACTCCTCTTGAAGTCTTCACGGTGCCAGCGCCACCACCAATCGCTTGTTGATGCGCCCCTTGCTTCGGTAATCCACAATGTGCAGCGGGCCGACTTCCGACGTGTTGTCCACGTGGGTGCCGCCGTCGGCCTGCAGGTCCAGCCCCTCGATCTCGACCACGCGCACCTGGGTGAGGTGCGGTGGCAACAGGTTGACCCGGGTGCGAATGAGGTCGGGGATGCGGAAGGCCTCTTCGCGGGGCAGGATGCGCACGTGCACCGGGCGCGCGGCGGCGACCTCGACGTTGATCTTGCGCTCGATCTCGCCCACCAGATCGGCCTGCATCCGCTCGAACTCGAAATCCATGCGTCCCAGGAGCGGCTCCATATTGCCACCGGTCACCTGCGCGCCATAGTCGCGCCAGATCACGCCGCAGAGGATGTGCATGGCGGTGTGGGTGCGCATCAGCGCGTAGCGACGCTCCCAGTCGAGACAGCCGATCACTCGCGTGCCCACCGATGGCGGGTCATAGTTCAACTTGTGCACGATGCGATCCTCGCTATGCTTGACTTTCACAACTTGCCACTCTGCGTCGGGGGTCAGCAGCCGACCGAGATCGCACGGCTGTCCCCCGCCGCCGGGGTAGAAGGCGGTGCGGTCGAGTACCACGCTATCGCCGACGACTTCGGTGACAACGGCGTCGAACTCGCGCAGGTAACTGTCGGTCTGATAGAGCAACTCGGTCATTTCGCTTCCAGGTCGTACCACAAGATGTCCATATAATCCGTGCAGCCCATCGCCCGCCAGAAGGCCTGGGATACGGGGTTGTGATGGGCGACCATCAGTTGCAGGTAGGTAGCGCCGTGCTCACGGAACCACGCCTTGAGCGCCTCGAAGAGCGCCTGTCCCACACCGCTGCGCCGCGCTGCCGGATCCACAACGGCGTCGCCCACATAGCCGTACCGCCCGGGTTGGAAGATGGGATATGGGTCGCGCAGCATGCCGATCATCTGGCCGATCAGGCGGCCCTCTGCCTCGGCGACGAGAACGCAACAATCTCTGTTGCCCAACACGTCTTCGCGTATGTGGCGCTCCCAGGCCCGCTCGCCCTCCGGAGAGGGCAGGGGACGAAAGCGTGGCTCACAGCGGGCGTGAAAGTCCATCATCTCGCGCCACAGCCGTAGCATCTGCGGCAGGTCCTTTTTCGTGGCAGGTCGGATCGTGAATTCCATCTTCACCTCGAGGGATGGTTCGGAGAGGTGCACCCCAAAAGTTGTACCGATATGGCCTGTGTGTATTGTGATACTCTCGACCAACTGAGACAGGCCGCGGGCACAACACCACGAAAACTGAAAGACGAGACGAATCGGCGGAAACCGATCCCTCTCGCCTTCCCTTTGGGGGGTCAGGGCGTATTATAAGGCCCCGCTGCGGATCGGTCAAGCCGTTGATGAGCGTGCGATGAAGCATACAAGTTCTATGCGATCGACTCCCTCATTCTTCCGAGCCACCTCGGAGACGCGCGATGTACGCCAGGGGCGACAGGTAACCGATGGCGGAATGGC
>DAOUBA010000075.1:0-3754 GCA_034432855.1 Anaerolineae bacterium
CTTCTACGCCGCCCACCTTGAACAGCGCCTCGCGCACCTTGAGAACATGGTGGTCAGCCCACATCAACGGTACATCCAGAGTCGCTTTCTTCATAACTCAACCTCCTTGCCAGGGTACGGAATACATATTCCGTATGTAACTATTCAGGGCCGATTGAAATCGCCCTATTTAGGCGCTTCGTGCCAGGTGTCGGCCTGCGCCGACACTGCCCGGTGGTGCAGCAAGGAGCAGGTCGGCGAAGGCCGACCAATGGCCGCAGGCCCAAAAGGGTGACTTCCAGTCACCATCTGAATAGTTACTTCCGTATTGCGTGTTCCGTTTTGCCTCCGATGGGTGGCGGAAGAGTAGCCTCCCGCCCTGCTGAATCGTTGACTCTAGAACAACCCCTTCACCTTGCCCGTCGCCAGGTCAATGTCCACGTCCACGAACGCCGGCCGGCTGGGCAGCCCCGGCATCGTGCGCATCGCGCCGCAGAGCGGGTAGAGGAAACCGGCCCCGACGCTGGCGCGGATGTCGCGGATGGGCAGCCGCCAGCCGCGCGGCGCGCCCTTCAGTTTCGGGTCGTGGCTAAAGGAGAGGTGGGTCTTGGCCATGCAGAGCGGCAGTCTATCGTAGCCGGCGGCCGTGTAGAGTTCAATCTTCCGCTCCGCCTCGGGCGTGTAATCCACCCCGTCGGCCCGATAGATCTCACGGGCGATGGTCTCAATCTTCTCCTTGATGGAGAATTCCAGCGGGTAGAGGAAGCGAAAGTCGCTGGGCTGCTCGCAGGCCCGGACCACCGCCTCGGCCAGCGCCGCGCCGCCCTCGCCACCCTTGGCCCACACCTCGCTGAGCACAGCGTCGGAGGCGCCGGCCTTGAGCGCCGCTTCGCGGATGATGCCGATTTCTCGATCCGTGTCCGTCGTGAAGCGATTGATCGCCACGACTACCGGCACACCGAACTTTTGCGCGTTCTCCACGTGCTGGATCAGGTTGGGCAACCCTTTCTCCAGGAGTTCCAGGTTCTCCTCGGTATAGGCCGGGTTCAGCGGACGACCGGGGACGACCTCCGGCCCGCCGCCGTGCATCTTGAGCGCCCGCACCGAGCAGACCATGACGACACAGTTGGGGATGAGGCCGGAGTAGCGGCACTTGATGTTGAAGAACTTTTCCATCCCGCAGTCGGCGCCAAAGCCGGACTCGGTGACGACGTAGCCATCTGGCCCCATCAATTTGAGCGCGATCTGATCGGCGATAATGGAAGAGTTGCCATGCGCGATGTTGGCGAACGGCCCGGCGTGGATGAGGGCCGGAGTGCCTTCCAGCGTCTGCATCAGGGTGGGCATCAGCGCGTCTTTCATCAGGACGGTCATCGCGCCGGCCACCTTCAGGTCCTCGGCGGTCAGCGGGCGCCCGTCTTTGGAAAAGCCCCAGACGATGCGGCCCAACCGCTCCCGCAGGTCGGCCAGGGCCCGGTAGCCGTCCACCAGGGCCAGGATGGCCATAATCTCCGAGGCGACGGTGATGTCATAGCCAGTCATGCGAGGGACGCCGTCCGTGCCGGTGGGGAGATTCGCCACTACCTCCCTCAGCGTGGCGCCCTCCGGCAGCGGCTTGTTGGCCTGTCCGGCTTGTAGCCCGATGATGATGTTGCGCAGCGCCCGGTCGCTCACATCCACCACCCGGTTCCAGAGGATAGAGTTGGGGTCAATGTTCAGGCGGGGGATCTCCGGGCAGAACTTCGCCAGTTGCTCGTCGGTCAACTCTATCTCGTGGAGGATGCGAGCGTCAATGGCCGCCGCCAGCAGGTTGTGGGCCACGCCGACCGCGTGGATGTCGCCGGTGAGGTGCAGGTTGAAATCCTCCATTGGCACGACCTGAGAGTAACCGCCGCCGGCCGCGCCGCCCTTGATACCGAAGGTCGGTCCCATGGAGGGCTGGCGAATGCAGGTGATGACCTTCTTGCCGATGGTGTGCAGCCCCAGGCTGGTACCGATGGTGGTGACGGTCTTCCCCTCCCCCAGCGGGGTCGGCGTGACGGCCGTCACGTCCACGTACTTGCCGTTGGGCCGGTCGGCCAGGCGCTCCAGCACGTCCAGGTGCACCTTGGCCTTCCACTTCCCGTGCAGGTCGAGATCATCCTCGGATAGCCCTACGCTCCTGACGATCTCGACTGCCGGGATCAACTCGGCGGCTTGAGCGATCTCGATGTCGCTCGGTACTGGATAGACTCTTTTGACGGGCATTTTTGACCTCCTACTGTGTGATTTTGGTAACCAGTTCACCAACTACCAATTTACCAACTACCAATCTACCAACTACCAACCTACCGACCTGTCTCGCCCCGCCCTTCAGGCACCAGATAACTCACCTGGGGCAGGTAAGGCGCGATCTCGGTCTCCACTGCCTGGCGCATCAGATTGCCCGAAATCTGGATCAGCGGCTCTCCGAGGCTCGGGTCCACGCGCATCGTCGCCATGCAGGGATAGTGGTGATGGAAAAGGCCGGCCTGGATCGTGGCCTCGCGGACCTGTACGCCGACCAATTGTTCGGCGACGGCCCGTGCGCAGCCGCAGGCCGCGTCCCGCTCGACTCCGACTCCCGTAATCAGTCCATTGTCGCACGTGATTCGCAGCGCGGGCCGGCCGAAATACCGGGTGAACTCGGCAATGTGCGGGTCTTCGAATGAGACCTCGTGTTGCCACAGATTATAACTCCGCTCCGTCAGCGAGCAAAACGGCTTGGGGAAAACGGCGGTGACTCCCATTTCGACCAGGCGCACACGCAATTGGCGCGCCAGCCCATCCGGTAGCCAGGTCGCATTGTCCACCGGCGCAATGACCGCGTGCGCCCCGGTGCGTTCGACGATGCCGGGTAGCAATTGGGCGGCGCCGGCGTTTTCGCCCAGGGAGAGCACCAGGTCGGCAGTAGGCAAGTGCAGGGGCAGGAACTGGAGTGGATCGTCCATTACCATTGGCAACCCAGGGGGGAGGCGCCAGGATTCGACGCGCCAGGTTGCGGGGGCATGATGGCGCACGTTCTCCAGGATGCGCTGGCCATAGCGTCCCCGGAACAAAACGAGCAGCCGCAATCCCTCGCTGCGGTTGCTCAACGGCTCGCGGATGGCCTCCAGCAAATCCTCCACGCGGCGGCCCTGTTTCATCTGCTGGTAGTAGGTGTGGATGCAGTTATCCTCCAGGGACAGGCCGATGACTTTGGCGCCGGGGAGGGCTTCGAGCACTTGCGCGGCCAGGCGGCTCTGCTCTTCGCCCCTGGCTTCGATAAGAACCACGTCGGGAGCCAGAGCCTGTGCCTGGGCGAGTGCGCCGGGGCCGGAGGCGCTTCCGACGACCTCGATGCCGGGCTGGCCGGAGAGGAGGCTTTGGACACCCTGGGCAAACAGGGATTGGCTGCCGAGAATGAATACGCGGGCGGAGTTCATAACTGACTGCCGGTCAGTACACTATCACGATTATACCCCGGTTGCGCCGGCTCGTCTATAGCCCCGGAGGGCTATACGAGTGCCTGCAGTAGTCCATAGGGGCTATATGGAAGGCGTCGAACCGCGCTGATGCAGGTAGGTGAGTGTGTGCAGAACCTTCCACTGCGCCTGAAAGACTGTCGAAGTCATAGCCGGGCTGCCTATATTCGCAATACCGCAAAAGTCACCCTGTTGACGTAGCGGCGAGGGCGAGCCACTGTTTGCGGAGTTGGTCCAACTGAACATTGACACGTCGCATAGAACGGGTATGCAGCCGGAAACGTTCCCGATGC
>DAOUBA010000076.1:0-2692 GCA_034432855.1 Anaerolineae bacterium
CTAGATACCCCGGTGCACGTGGCGGCTGGGCTTGAAGTTGAGGCTGTTAGACGCCAAGCACGGTCTCAGGAGGTCCGGCTGGCGCTTTGCCTGGACGAGCCCGGAGCGGTGGTAGAAGGAATGCGGGAATGGTCGGTAGTAGTCCAGCCTGGCACCTGGATCACCGTGACGGCGACGATGCGTTTCACCCAGGCAGGGGAGTTTGCCGTCCGAGCCGCAGCCTATGACCCCGCCACGGGTCGGGTTGTTGAGGGCGGACAGCGCACTCTGGTCAACCAGGAGATGGGAACTCTACAAACCCAGAGCACAGGGTGGGGCAAGGTGATCACCCAAACCTTCGAGGGTGTTTGGCCTTCGACGGGGTGGACGGTGCACGATCTGAGCAACGATGGCTATACCCGCTACTGGGACAACGATGACTACAGACCTCATTTGGGCAACTGGGCTGCCTGGCCGGCCCGCGGGGGGACGCACGGGCGCAATCCCGTCGCCGGCAACGACGACTACTTCAACAACATGAACACCCGGATGATCTATGGCCCTTTTGAATTGAGCGACGCCGTCATGGCCGACGCCTGGTTCTACCTGTGGCGGGAGATGGAAGCCAACCGCGACTACCTGGCGTTCGAGATTTCCCGCGATGGCGTCGCCTTCCAGGAACTGGCCCGCTGGAGCGACGTGAACACAACCTGGACATTCCAGGACGTGGACTACAACGAGTACGTGGGTGACAATTCGGTCTGGGTGGCCTGGCGCTTTTACAGCAATTCCAGTGTCACCAGGGACGGCCCGTGGGTGGATGACATCACCCTCTGGAAATATGTGCCGGGCCAAGTGACAGCCTATGGGTCGTTCTATTTCTACGACCGCAATGGTCAACTGGCCCCGGCTCGCTACACTCGCGTCTACCTCTATGACTCTGACCCGAGCGGGGGCGATGACCTGTTGGGTTCAGGGACGACGGATGGCAACGGCTTCTGGCAGATCGGCCCTATCACCAACTGGGACGCCGACGCTTCCGGCGCATTGGATTTGTACGCTGTCTTCGAGACCGACGTCAACGATAGCGACACAGCCCGTAGGCGGGTAACCAACTTCGGGGATTGGGCCTATAAGTGGCAAATCCCCACCAGAGAGAACGTGGCCAACGGGAGTGTTGACCTGGGTGGGTGGGCCGTTGGGATAGGGAGCGATTGGGAACCAGCGATGTGGATCTTTCAGGACCTGCGGCGGGCCTGGGAATACATTCACAACAATACAGGCACGGATCCCGGCTCGGCTACAGCGCGTTGGGAGAAGGACAAAAACTGCTACCGCATTGGGATCGACATCTGTTCTTCCTTCGCCTGGCCCTATTCTCCTCTCAATGGCATATTCATCATGCATAATGACAGGATCTCGCCTGACACGATCGTTCATGAGCTGGGCCACCAGTATATGTACAATGCTATGGGGTGGTGGTATTGGTCCCCCGCCAATTGGGATGACTTCTACCAGTGTGTTTTACAAGGTCACCATTTTTTCGACAACAAAACGCCGCTGTGCGCCTGGACGGAAGGATGGGCGGATTTCCTCGCGTTAGCCGTGAACGGCGACCCATGCTATGACTGGGGGCGCGGCCCGTGTGGTGCCGATGGACGCGCGTTTCAGAATCTTGAGACGCCAACCTGGCCTATTCCGCCTGACCAAACGCCCACCGGTGATACGGTCGAAGGTCGGGTGGCAGGCGCCCTGTATGACCTTTTTGACCAGGCCAACGACGGCCTTGATCAGACCACCTTCGGCTTCGGCCCAATCTGGACGATTAGCCGCGCAGCACCCCACGAATGGAACTTTGCTGAGTTTTGGAACAGTTGGAAGGCGCAAGGCTACAACCAGCATCGTGCCGTACAGGCCATCTATCAGAACACGATTGACTACGACACCCCGCCGACCATCACTAACCTGCCTGATCGCACCGTACTTCAAAACTTCTCTTGGAACAACGCCATTGACCTGTGGGCATACTCCTCAGACCCGGAAAGTTTCGACTGGGAATTGGACTGGCTGATCACCAACACCAGCGACTGGCGTTGCCGGGTCACGATTGACGCTGCTGACTTCGTAGACATCAATCCCTTGGCAGGTTGGCTTGGCTCCTGCGATGTGACCATCCGTGTCAGCGATGGTATCAGAACCGACGACGATACTTTCACTGTGCACGTGGTCCCGGTAGCCGCGCGGGTCTATTTACCTCTCGTGATGAAGAACTATGGTGGGGGAGGGACAATGGCCGTACCGGGCGAGACGATTTTCACGTCGCCATTGGCTACGCCTGATGCCAGGCCACAGCCATTCGAGTCGCCACTACCTATGCCGGAGGCCGAACCTGAGACATTCCGGTCGCCCTTGCCCGCACCGGTGGGGCCGTAGGAAGTGGCAGAGGAACAAAACTACAGCAAGAAGCCGCCCAACCCCGGCTTGCACCCGACCCGGCTAACCGCGCGCCGAATTCGAGGCTGGTTTCGTTGTCGAGGTTGCTCTGCACAGTAGGGCACGCTGCAAACCCGCCGGGCGGGTGAAGCCCACCGTTAGCCATTGCCTTTGGGGAGAAAGAGGCGTTTCATTGTTGCGTTTTTTGGGGGGACATCTCCGGCAGGACGTAACCTTCTACCTGGTCGGGGGATTTCAGGCGAAGGGAACTGCGCGGGAG
>DAOUBA010000077.1:0-6323 GCA_034432855.1 Anaerolineae bacterium
CGCCACGGGAACTGGACGACCGACAGGAACGGCAGATGGTCCCACAAAGGCCGCGAGAGCGGCGTGATCATCACCGTCGAAATCAACAGCCCGAGCAAGAGAAACCACCTGTAGGGGCGAACCCTCGTGGTCGCCCAAATGCCCAACACGGCGAACACAGCCTGCGCCAGTCCCATCGCAAACGGCGAACGCCCCGCAAGATGGGGTGCCACCGAGTAATCGAACAGCAACGTCCATTGCACCAGGTTGAGCGCGCGAAAGTGCTGGCTGTAGTGAAAATAATCTTCGGGAGAAATCCCAACCGAGGGGCCGAGTTGTACATACCCGAGTTCGGCCAGCGCCGGCAGCCAGAACCATGCCGCAAGACAAAGCCCAAAGCCCAAAGCCAAATGACCAATCACCAATGTTCGATGACCAATGTCCCGCCTCAACCATCGCACCCACAGATACAGGAGCGCAAACGGCGTAAAAATGAAGGCGGAGATGTTGTGCGTCAGAACCAACCCCCCATACGCCAGCGCCAACACCGCCCCTTGCCCCCCCGCAAACCTGCAAACTTGCAGACTTGCGGACCTGACCCGTGTTTCGCCGCTTCGCTGATTCGCCTCCTCGCTGCCTCGCTCCAACCCCCACAGCACGAGGGGATACCACGCGAACGCCCAGAACTCGGAAAGCGAATCTCCCCGCACATAGACATTGACCAGGTGAAACGGCGCAAAGGTATAGGCGACGGCTGCCAGCCATGCCGCCCAACGGTTGCCGGTCAGGCTTTGCATCCAACCGTACATCGCCAACGCCGCTGCAACAAAACCCAGCGTCTGCACCGCCTTGATCGCGGTCAGAATATCCACCCCGACCAGCACGAACAGCCCGGCCAGATAGTACGGCAATGCCGCATAATAATTGAAGAACGGGTATCCCAGGCCGTAGGCTGCATCGGGCATCCAGCGCACAGGAAAGACGCCGGCGCGCAGATTTTCCACCAGTTGGTGTGTGCGCTGAAGCAGAAAGGGACTGTCGCCGCCGCCGCGTGTATTCACCATCCCCGGACCCCACAGCGGCAACGCAGCCACCAACGCCACCAGCACCAGCGATGCACCGGCCAAAAATCTCGGCCCCCCCGCCCGGTCAAACATCACACCCCACGCCTCACGTCTCACGTTTCACGTCTCACGTCTCACGTCTCACGTACCATCCCCCACCGCTACCTCGATCCAATCCCCCGCCGGATTCCCCGCTTCATCCAGCACATACAACTTCACGCCGCTCTCCGGTTGCCAGAGGCCGAACAGCAACGTATCACGTCCCGGCTGCAGCGTGTCCACGCCGGCGACGAAATGATCGTCGTTGATCACATCTCCGGGCCGCCATTGCCCGGTCGGATACAGACCATTGGCAGGGCGGGAATCCGCCTGCGCGACCCGCTCGCCGTCGCGCAGATAGTGCACAAACACCGTATAGTCCTCACCCGGCGACGCCGTGGCCCGCCAGCGCAATCGCACACGCAGACGCCCGTCGTCCGTCGGCGTGATCTCCGCCCCTAGCCACTCCACCCCACCGGAGAAGCGTGCCTGTGGGGGCGCTGTCGTATCGGGTGGGAAAGCATAGAGCGCCACGTAGGTCGTGTAAGGCATCGGATCGCGATCGCCCTGCGAAAGCGGCCCTTCTTCGGCGACGATCTCGGCCGGCGCCGGCAGGAGCGCCCAGGCGCGTTGCCAATCACCGTAGGGCCAGGCAAAAACAGCGATTGGGTATTGGGGATTAGGATTTGAGGAGTCCAATCCAACAACTATAGATTCAGGCCGCTGAACAAGGAAACGCACCTGCGGCCACCCCTCCCACAGCACCGCATCCAGGTACACAACCCTCTCCCCCGCTCCTCCGCGCCCCTGCGCCCCTGCTCCTCCGCCCAGGAATTCGTTGACCTGCCCGGCCAGTACCACTGCTCCCTCCTCGAACCAGTAACCGGTCACCGGATCGCGGGCATAAGCGCCGAAATACGCCCACACCGTACTGCTCAAACCGAAGACAATGAACAATGCAACAACGAACAACGAACAACGACCCTCTCGCCCCCTCGCCTCTTCGCTTCCTCGCTTCTTCGTTGATTCGCTGATTCGCTGACTCACCGATTCGCTTCCCCGCTCCACCCCCAGCGCCGGCAAAAACGCCACCACCGGCAACATCCCCGCTGCCCGCAAAAAATGCGGCGCGTCCTCGGCCAGCAGCGTGGGCAGCATCATCACCGCCGTCCAGATCAGCACGAACCCGCAGGCCGGCTCGCGGCGGGCGCGGCGCAAGGCCACAACAACCCCCACCACAAACGCTGCCCCCAACAGCGGATCGAACACCGGTCGCCAGGGAACATTATGCCGCCAGATCCGGTCGCCACGCACAAAGAACATCCCCAGCGTGCGCAACGTGCTTCTAGCCAGAGTGCCCCACAGATTGCCGCCGTTGATCACCGGACTGAAAATCGAAACCTGCCCAGGCCGGCCCAACACCATGTCCGGGTACAGCACAGTATAGATCGCCAGTGGGGCAATGGTTGCCAGGGCAACGAGGGACACCAAGCCAAGACGTGATGCGTGATACGTGAAACGTGATACGTGACGCCTGTTGATCAACCAGACGCAAACGATGAACGCGGCCAGCGCGACCGGGGTGAAGCGGGCTGCCGTATACGTGTAGAACGACAGCCCATACAGCACCCCCACCGCCACCCAACGCCTCTTGCTTCCTGCCTCTTGCCCCCTGCCCCTGATCGCCAACGCAAACTGCCAGACGGTCAGCGCCACGAACAGCGGCAACGTCACCACGCGAAACCCAACCCGGCTGAGATGCACGTGCCACAGCGTCACTGCCAGCACTGCCGCGCCCAGCAGTCCCACGCGCCGCGAAAAGAGCGCCCGCCCCGCTGCCGCTGTCGCTGCCACAGTAAGCACACCCACAAAACACGAAACCAGCCGCAGCGCGAACGGGCTCTTCCCCAGCGCGGCTATCGCCAGTGCAACCAGATAGATGAACAGCGGCTCCCGCCCGTTATTGGCCGGAAAGTAGAGCGCGAGACGGCCATGTAGCACCTCTACGGCATCCAGGCCGTAATACGCCTCGTCGTGGTAGAGGCCCGGCGGTACTTCCCCCGGCGCCACCATGCGCAGTGCAGCCGCTACAAGCAAGATCACCATCGCCGCAAACAACGACTGGCGATACGTAACACGCAATACGTGATGACCGCTCTCGCTCATTGACCACCTACCACGATCGCCAACCGGTCATCCGGCAACCGCTCGCCGTCGAGAAACGCCGGCTGGCGCTCGTTGTTCGCCGCGTTATAGAGGCCGACATAGAGCGTGTAGGGACCAGGCGGGGCATCGGCGGGAATCGTCAACGTGTAACGATCCTCGACGTACTCGCCCGGCTGCCACTGCGTCGTCAACATCCGCCCGCCCTGCGGCCAGCCATCAACCTGGGCAACCAGTGTGTTGTCGGCAGCGAGCAGGTGATTGAAGACGGCATAGATCGCCGTGGGGTGCGTGCGGGCGTACCAGAAATACGTGACGCGGATTTCGCCTCCCGGACGCGGCTCGCCTTCCACCCGGTAGCCGCGCAATCCGACCTCCTCGCCGAAATCGGCCTTCACACGCGTCACCCCGCCGGGCAGTCGCCGCAACACCGGACGCGGATCGAGGGCAAAGTCGAACAGGCGCAAGGCCGATTTGCCCCCTGTCGCTACCCATACAACGCCATCTGGCCCGATCACTTCGAGCACGACCTGCGCCGGGCCGGTTGCCGCATCCAACGGGAGAATCAGCACGGCAGGTAGCATCAACAGACGCCGGCTTGGCAGCCCGGAATACTCACGACAGACGAACGGTAGCGCCACCCGGTGAACATACGTGGGCACAGTGGCCGCCGTTACCGGCGTGGCAGGCAGGGCG
This sequence comes from Anaerolineae bacterium, assembly GCA_034432855.1. Lineage (GTDB taxonomy): Bacteria > Chloroflexota > Anaerolineae > B4-G1 > B4-G1 > DAOUBA01. The sequence goes on from DAOUBA010000077.1 coordinate 3,942, forward strand.
TAAGGGGGCAACGCCAGCGTGCGTGTGACGACAGGGGTAGTTTGCGAACTTAGCCAGGAGTGGTGTTCAATTCGCAGTCGGACCTGCACGTCGGGCTGCCTGTCTCGCGGCACCAGCCAGTGCAACATGAGATGCACCGGGTACCCCTGCTGAAAGCGCAGCCCCCCCGGCTCGTATCCCGCCAACTCCAGACATTCGTTACCCGCAGGCGAGCAGAACATCGCGCCGTCGCCGGGCAGGTCGTACAGGACGGGAGGATAGAGAGGTTCGGTAACCCGGACGGTGAGCAAGTCAACGTCCCGCGCCCCCTCCGCTAACCATGGCTCACCGGTCACCAGATCGTCCACCCACAAACGGACTATGTACTCACCGGGAGGAGCGCCCTGGGGCACCATCAACCCCTCATAGTCAGTGATCACCTCCCCCGGCCGCCAGGTCGAAGGCGGAGCGGCCCATTCGGTGGGGACGGTATAAGCCACGTTCCAGACCTGGCCGGCCCCGTCAATCAGAGAAAGCGTCAGTTGTACCTCCGTCTCCAGACGCGCCAGCGGTTTCCAATATAACGTCAGGCGTAGCGGCTCGCCCGCCGGTATCGGCTGGGGCTCATAGGCTACCGCCTCTAGGCTCAATACCCGGTCATACGTCACCCCCAAGGACTGTTGGGGAGCATCGGCAGACAGCGGGGGTAGGTAGAAGCCAAAGTCAGGTGTTACCCATACCCTGTGCGCATGTGTCCTGAGCCAGCCTTCCACGTAATGAGTGGGGTCTACGTCGCTCACCGCAGCGGGAAGAACCCACAACCTGGCATACCGGGCCATCAGGTCTTCCAAAACCGGTCTGGCCTCCGCCGGATCGAGTTGCGGCGGCGCGTAAGGCGGCAGAGACACAGGATCGGGCAACCCGCCGGGATCATAGTATTGAAACTGCTGTCCCTGCCACGGCCCGTAAAAGAGCAGCCCGTCGCCTGGGCGCAAATGAGCCTTGATCGTTTCCAGCGTGCGGCCATAGCGGGACTTGTCGTACGCCAACGCAATGTAGAGACCGCCGGTAACCAACAGGTAGACCACACCCACTGCCAGGCCAAGCGCGATGCCCCAGGCCAGCCAACGGCGTCGAGAGAATTGCACGGTAGCCATACATAGATAACCAAGCGCCAGGGCAAACGCAGAGATCAAGAAGAGCAAGTAACGTGGCGCAGGCGGTTGGGGAACGAGATAGGCCAACACCACCGGGAGAACTAACATCAGAACCAGCCACACTCCCACCGGCCAACACCGCCAAAACGCCAGCACTAGGCCAAGACCGGCCAGCGCCAGCAGCATATAGAGAAGCGGGATGTTGACCACAACTGGCGGACTGAAGAGGATGTGGCCCATCAAATAGAGCACCTGGCCGGCCATTGGCGGGTTGAGATTGAAATGAAGCATGCTCATCGCCGTCGCCCGATGCGCTGGCGCCAGCGTGAGCCAGGCCACAAGCGCTACTGCCGGCAGGGCATGGATCGCGCACCAGGCCAGCAGTGGCCGCCAACGGCGGGCAATGAGCAGAGTCAGCAGCTGCACGAGGATCGGCAAAAGCAGGTAATAGTGAGTGAAGAGGGCCAGCAGATGCACAGCCGCCAGGCTGGCGAGCCCCGCACGGTCCGGCCAGTCTCGCTCCGGCAGCCAATCGCGCAGGAACAGCCCTGCCGAGAGCAGCGTCCAGACGACGCCCAGGCTGTACATCCGCGCGTCGCGGGCGTAGTAAGCCATCCCCGGCGTGACCGCGAGAAAGACCGTCGGGAAAATGGCGGCCCTCGGCTGCTTCGTCACAATCCGGACCACCCAGCCAGCGAGCGCCAGCGCGATCAACCCGGTGCAGACCGAAAAGAAGCGTAGGCTGAACTCGCCGTGCCCGGCTGCCGCCATCCAGCCGTGGATCAGTAAATAATAGACCGGCGGGTGCTCGCGCACCGCTCCGCGCAGATAGGCCACGATGCTCAACAGCGGGCGGGCGGCGACCACGTGGGTGGCCGTCTCGTCGAAGGTCAGATCGCTCGCCTCGAGCTGCCAGAGCCATAACCCCCACGCGACCAGTAGGGGCAACGCATTCCACAATGCCCATTTGACCCGGCGCAGTGGTTCGCTATGGGCAGTATGGTGCTTGAATCGGGATTCAAGGAATGTGTCGCCCCTGTTGTTCATACAGGATGGCATTGTAACCCAGGGGGGCGATTCGGGCAAGGAGATGCCGGAGGAGATAACCTGCAAGCAGCGAGACTAGCATTACCCTTGTACAGGCTTTCTCATTCGCATAACTGATTCCTAGACGCAAGTCTCCGGGCAATCCTGGAGCTCTTTTTGGTGCTCATCGGCCCAAATCCGGCACTTTCTGCGCGGATTT
>DAOUBA010000078.1:0-33827 GCA_034432855.1 Anaerolineae bacterium
GGCTTCGCCGCCCGCCGCACCCCCCTTTTTTCGCCCCCTTCTCCCCCGCTTGCGGGGGAGAAGGGGGCCGGGGGGATAAGGGGGTAACTGTGGCAAAGTGTAAACACATTATGAACCATCCCACATTACCAATGCGCATAAAAAGCGTTCAGCCGATCCCACGCGGCTGAACGCCCAGGTGATGCAGGGTCGCATTATACCAGAAATCCTGCGCTTGCCCAGTTGCCCGTTCTGTGCTACAGTAATGCCAGGAGGGACTGATGGCTGCGAAAATCCTGATCGTTGACGACAACCTGGAAAGCGTCAAGTTAGTCGGGCTGATGCTGGAACGGCGGGGTTACGAGATCGCCGCCGCGCGCTCTGGCGCTCAGGCCCTGGAGAAGGCCCAGAGCGAGAACCCCGACCTAGTCATCCTCGACATCATGATGCCGGATATGGAAGGTTACGAGGTCTGCCGCCGGCTGCGTGCCAACCCCACCACCGCTACTCTGCCTATCATTATGTTCACCGCCAAGACAACGGTCAGCGACAAGGTGGCCGGATTCCAGGCCGGGGCCGACGATTACCTGACCAAGCCTGTCCACCCGGAGGAGTTGGCCTCCCGCGTGGAAGCAGTGTTGCTGCGCTCAGCACGCAGGCAGGCAGCAGCACAACTCGAGATGAAGGCAAAGATACTTGGCTTCCTGGGATCAAAAGGCGGCGTCGGTACTACGACCCTGGCGACGAACATCGCCGTCAGTATGATCCAGGGGCCTGCCAGGGGTAAGAAGGTCGTGCTGGCCGATATGCGGTCGGGAATGGCCGCAGCGGCTATCCAGTTGGGACTGCGGCGCCAGGTGGGGATCGCCCGCTTGCTGGAGCAACCGCTCGAGCGCATTGATGTAAAGGCAGTGGAGGCCCAATTGGAAGAGCACAGGTCCGGTGTGCTGGTGTTAGGCGGCCAAGTTGAACCGCCCGGAGTGGCGGCCGCGCTCTCTCCGGCCCATGCCCAGACTATCATCCGGCAATTGGGGACATTTGCCGATTACCTGCTCCTGGACCTGGGCGTGGGCCTGGACGACACGAACCGCCGCCTCTTGCCGGATTGTCAATACATTGTCATGGCGGTCGAGCCGCAACGTGTATCGTTGACGCTTGGACAGGCGTTGCTCGATGCGCTCTCCAGTTCCCTCAACCTCCCCCGCCACAGGATCAAACTCGTGCTGATCAACAAGGCGCCCTCTGCCACAACCTTCACGAAAGAGGCGATCGAGGGACTGTTGCAGCACGAACTCGTCGGGGTGATCCCTCCGGCGCCGGAGCTGGCGTTCCAGTCGGCCGAACAGGGAATGCCCATGGTAGTGATACAGCCGACCAGTCTGGTCGCCCATCAGATCAGGACCGTTGCAGAGTATCTCGTGAACGTGTAGACGTGGCCCTCAGACCCGTCTTCTCCCATCCGTGGAACGTCTCGCCCGCTGAGGCGCGCGGAATTCAGCGCCAACTGCATAGCCGTGTGCTCATCCATCCCCTCCCCACCCCACCCCAGGTGATCGCCGGTATTGACGTCAGCATCAAGGACGAGCAGGCACGGGCAGCAGTGGTATTGCTGACCTATCCGGACCTGGTCCCCTTCCAGTCGGCGGTAGCCGACCTGCCCGTTTCCTTCCCCTACGTGCCGGGGCTGCTGGCCTTTCGCGAGGGACCGGCCGTCATGGCGGCGCTGGAACGGCTGACGGCCCAACCCGACGTCCTGATGTTCGACGCTCAGGGCCTGGCGCATCCGCGCCGGATGGGGCTGGCGACTCACCTCGGCGTCTTGCTGGACATGCCCTCCGTGGGATGCGCCAAGTCGCTTTTGTGCGGGGATTATGAACAGCCGGCCGAGCAAAGAGGCAGTTGGACGCCGCTATACGATGGAGATGAGGTGATCGGCGCAGTCGTGCGGACGCGCGATGGTGTACAGCCGCTTTTCGTCTCTGTGGGACATCGGGTAGACCTGGGGACAGCGATCTCGCTCGTGTTGAACTGCGCCACGCGTTATCGCCTGCCCGAGCCAACGCGCTGGGCGCACCAGGTGGCCGGTGGGCAGCCTTTGCCGGCGGCGCGCCAGCCATCTCTATTTGACCTGTGAGGTGAACGTGCACCACACCGACGAAATCGTGCAGGCTGCGGCGCTCTTGCAGGCGGCTCGCCACGCCGTCGCGCTGACCGGCGCGGGCGTCAGCACCCCTTCCGGCATCCCCGATTTCCGTTCCCCGCACAGCGGGCTATGGGAACAGGCCAATCCGCTGGAAGTGGCCTCACTCTCCGCTTTTCGTCGCCGCCCCGAGGCGTTCTACTCCTGGGTTCGGCCACTGGCGGAGGCCCTGTTGGCTGCCAGGCCCAACCCCGCCCACACGGCACTGGCGGTGCTGGAGGCTGGCGGATGGCTCAAAGCGGTCATCACGCAGAATATTGACGACCTGCACCGCCACGCCGGGTCGCGCGCGGTGCTGGAACTGCACGGCCATCTACGGGAAGCAACCTGCCTCCGTTGTCATCGTGTTCTTGCCACCGATAGTCTGCTGGGCGATTTCCTGGCCTCGGGGGAGGTGCCGCGTTGCGCGGAGTGCGGCGGGGTGATCAAGCCCAATGTGGTGCTGTTTGGGGAACAGTTGCCGGTCGCAGTGTTCGAGGCAGCGATGGAGCATGCCCGTCAAGCCGATTTGATGCTCGTCGCGGGATCATCGCTGGAAGTCGCGCCAGCCTCGCACCTGCCGCTGGTGGCATACAGGCACGGCGGACGCCTGATCGTGATCAATCTCACCCCGACCCCCATTGACGACCTGGCCGACGTGGTCATCCACGGCGATGTGGCCGAGGTGTTGCCCCGCATTGCACAGGCTTGTACAAAGAGTGAGGCAGCATGACAACTCTGCAAGCGCGCGTCGCCAGATTGGAGCGGCTGATTGAACTCGGCCGCAGGATAAACTCTACCCTCAGCCTGCGCCCGCTGCTCACCCGCGTCGTCTTTGCGGCGCAGGAACTTTCCCAGGCGGAAGCCTGCTCCATCCTGTTGCTGGATCGCAAGAGCGGGCAGTTGCACTTCGAAGCAGCGACCAATCTGCCCGGCGTCTGCTCGATCGTCGTGCCACTGGAGGGAAGTATTGCCGGCTGGGTCGTGCAAACCGGCAAGCCGCTCATAGTCCCCGACGCCCCCAACGACCCGCGCTTCTATCGCCTGGCCGATGAGCAATCGGGAGTCAAAACCCGTTCCATACTGGCCGTGCCGTTGATCACCAGGGACAACGTGATCGGCGTGCTGGAAGCGGTCAACAAGAGGGGCGACGCCGAGTTCAGCGCCGAGGACGTCGAGTTGTTGAGCGCGTTGGGCAATCAGGCGGCGGTAGCGGTACAAAACGCGCTGCTCTTCCAGCAGTCCGACTTGATCGCCGAGATCGTGCACGAGATCCGCACGCCGCTCTCGTCCATTGCTGCCTACGCCGAACTGATGCTGCGGCCCGACATCACACCAGAGCAGAGTCGCCAATTTGCCGGGGTGATCCTGCATGAAGCCAGGCGCTTGAACGACCTGGTGAACGACTATCTCGACCTGGCGCGCCTGGAATCGGGGCGCGTTCACTTTGCTCGCGATCCGGTTGACATGAGCACGGTAATCCGCATGGCAGCCAGCGTACTGACGCCGCAGGTAGAAGCGAAGCAGATTGGGCTATCGGTGGAGATTCCGGGTGCATTGCCGCAGATCATGGGGGACGCGCAGCGCCTCCATCAGGTGATGCTCAATCTGCTCAACAACGCGGTCAAGTACTGCCGTCCAGGCGATCACGTGACGGTCACAGCAGGCTGCGAAGGAGGCCTTCTGATCGTGAGCGTCGCCGACAGCGGCCCGGGCATCCCGGCGGAGGCCCTGCCGCACATGTTCGAGCGCTTCTATCGCGTGGCCGGAACAGAGGAGCAGGCGGTGGGAAGTGGGCTGGGCCTGGTGATCGCGCGTCAGATCGTCGAGGCACACGGAGGGACGGTTTCGGTCAAGAGTGAGGCAGGGCGCGGCACCACGTTCACCGTTACCCTGCCCGTATAAAGTGGGGGGTACTTTTGGGCTATTGCTCCCCAAACTGGGATGTGGTAGAATAAAATTGGTAACCACCCCGGCCTGTCAGACTGCGTCCGTCCTCTCGCTTGGACGGGATTCAAACAAAATTGCCACGCTGGGGGATTGCTCCCCGCTCCCTGCACCTTGGCCAGGAGCCCTTCCCCAACCTGGCCCGGACAGGGAAGCAGATGATGAAACCCCATTTGTCTTGTCGTTGGTATTTTGTTCTTGCCGCCGCGGCGCTCCTGCTCGCAGTGGCGTTTATCCCCCTCAGGCTGCCCGCTCAACATCTTTCCCCTTATGAGCACGTGCAAAGCGCCTGGCAGCGCGCCCGACAAGCCGGCGCGTACCGCTTTGCGACCGAAATCGTCCAGACCACCCACCCGGCCCCCGCACTGGCCAACGTCGGGCGCAGCAGCCGCCAGGACACGCTGCACATCGAAGGGCAGGCCAACCTGGCCGACCGCACCCTGCTGATGACCCTGTGGCAGGGTGGCGGGAGCGTCCTGAACGCACGGGACGGCGTCGAGGTGCGCGTCGAGGGCGACCGCGCCTATGGCCGTCCCCTGGGCGGCACATGGGAAGAGATCCCCGATTTTTCCGGGTCGTTTGCGCCGGATAATGATCTACTGGCCTATCTGGCCGGTGCGAAGAACGTCCGCCAGGAAGAAACAAGCGCGCCTTCGTCTCTCGCTCCTGGCTACACCCGCTACCGTTTCGAGGTGGACGGTCCCGCTTTTGCCACGTATCTACGCGACCAGATGGAACGCTACCTGATCGAGAAAGGCGAACTGCCGGCCGGTTTGACCCTGGAAACGTCGAGCCTGTATCGCGGCGCCACCGGCGAGGGTCAGATCTGGATTGACGACGATGGCCTTCCGCTGCGGCTGGTGGTCCACACGGTCTTTCCCCCCCAGGAGAACGGCGATGTGGTCGAAGCGCAGATCCAGACCGATTTTTCCGGCTTTGACCGTGGACAGCTTCTCGCCTCCTCGCCTGGGGAGCGCCTGGCTGGCGCGCTGGGGCTGCCGCGCACATTGGAGAGGTGGCAGCATGTAGCAAGCCAGTTCGCCCTGTTCCTGGGCTGCATCGGGCTGGTGGCCTTGCTCATCACCCAGAGCCGGTCGAAGAAGGTCTACACCATCCTCGCGCTCTCCGTGATCGTCTCGACGATTGTTACCCCGCTGCTGCAGAGCCATCAAGTGGTGGCCTTCTCGGAGCGTCAGGCTGCCCGACAGGCCGCGCTGGAGCAGGAGCAGGTCGCGCAGGCGGCGGCGCAGGAGTTGCAAGACCAACTGCTGGCATCGGATTGGGACCCGCTGCGCGACCCGCTCGCCGCGCCGAACATCGCTGCGCAGACCTCGGACGGCAGCGGGGGAGCCTCGAGCGGCGGCCTTGTCTGCACCGACGACGAAAAAACAAAAGACGGCGATAAGGATGGCCTGTCCGATTGCCAGGAGAGACAGTACCAGACCGACCCGAAACGACCCGATACCGACGGTGACGGTTTGTGGGACAGTTGGGAGGTGCTGCGCCTGGGCACCGAGCCGGGTCAGAAGGACACCGACGGCGACGGTATCCCCGACGGGGTCGAGGTGCGCGGCTTTAATTATAACGGGCAATGGTACCTCGACCCCAACTCGGTGGACAGCAACAACGACGGCCGACCGGACACCATCGAGTGCCCTGGCCTGGGGACGACCTCTCAGCCCTGTCCCGACACCGACCGGGACGGCACGCCAGACCTGTTCGACCGCGACGACGACAACGACGGCGTCCCCGACCGGATTGATACGGCCCCTACGGTTGTAGTGGGCCGGGCGACGCCCTTTAGCCGTTCCAACCCGTTCGAGTTGGTGGTGAACGGGCTGAACGCCCAAACCGGCGCTTCCGGTGCATACTATCCGGTCCTGGTTGACCTGCAACTGCGCCCGGTCATCACCGATCACCTGACCTATGCACTCAACGTGTTGGACTGGCCCAGCGGCGATGAAGACGGCCAGGTGCAGCGCCGGCGAGGCAACAACTCAAAGTTCGCCGACTATATGAGCGCGCAGGACGCGGCCAACGACCCGCGCACCAAGAACGGCGACACGCGCCTCATCCCCATGCTCGAAGTGGAGCTTGCGGGCAACGACATCCCCCTGCCGCTGACGACCACGCTGCGCACCCGCGTGCAGGCGCAGGGCGTAGATGCGTCGTGGCCCGTCACCACTCAGCCGCCGGTCTTGACAACCTGGCTTTCGGCCACCGTCACCCTGTCGCAGGTGGGCAGCGCCACGCGGCTGGACTTTCAACTCCAGGGGACAACGCCGGTCACCGCCGAGGTCTATACCGGCACGTGCAGCGGCGGCGTGCTCGACGTTTCGCTGGGTCAGGTCTCGAACGGGCAGACGCGGGACATTCCCAATCGCAACCTGCTCACGCTGGCCGATGGCGGGCACGTCCTGGTGCTCAAGGCGGACGGCCACACCGCCGCCTGCGCGACCATCGCCGACGTCCCGAACGGCCCCTACACGGACAGGATGATTGACGCCGAGCCACTGCGGGCCTACGGCGCCTCGGCGCGCGACCTGGGAGATGGCCGCGTGGCTTTGCTCGTCCCGCTCAACGTCGTCGCCGACGAGACCGGCGGCGGGCGGGCGGCCTTTGGCGCGCGCGTCCCCTACACGCCGCGCGGGTCGAGCCTGGGCGCGGCGCAAAAGGTGCGCGTCGTCTGGCTCGTCCAGATGCTCGCCGACTATTGCCGCCCCATGCCGCCCGGCTCGGACGCAACCAGCGAGGACTGGTGCAAATATAAAGAGAGTTGGGTGCTGGATAACACGCAGATCGTCCACACCTACTATGACGACTGGTACCTCACCGGCCTGACGGTGCGCGAAGACCACGGCACGGACGTGGCGATTGCCTGGGAAGACCCGGCCGCCGAGTCGCCAGCCAACCGCCAGTACGACGACTGGCTGTGGTTGATGGCGCTGGGCCTGGAGCAGACCTACCTGGCCGGCCGCGACCAGAACAAGAACAATCGGCGCGACATCGGCGTGGTCACCTATGCGGATGGCCGCCAGGCGGCGGATACGAGCATTGCCGGCCGCTTCGACGCGCCGCTGGCGTCCACCGTCACCATCACCGACCGGCTGGGTGTGCCGCTCACCGCCACCATCCAGGTCGAGACCTTCTCCTACCCGCAGCAGGATTACGTCGCCTACGTGATGATGACGGAAACGGTCGGGATTTTGGCCAGTCACTTTACGACATACATAACCCGGGGCGCTGACGCGCCGACGCTGCTGTTCCTCCGCGACGAGCGTTACCGCGTCGCCGAGTTGGGCATGGGCAACGAAGTGACCATCTCCGGCGCGCGGGTGACCTTTAACCTGGGAGGCCGGTCGGTGGAAACGCTGGCCAGCCTCAGTTGGGCGCCCTACCGTTACAAGGACGGGCGCTGGCAGGCGTACCCCCTGGCCGAATACTGGGACAAGATGTATGCGCGCTTCGCCAGCCGCTTCCCGGAGGATCCCAGGTTGCCAGCAGACTGGCGCAAAGACGTGCAGGTGGGCCAGATCACGCTGGCCCAGTCCTATTACCTCTCGATGATGCAGGGCCGGGTGGGCCTGGTGGCCGTAGGTAACCAGGCTCTGCTATCCGATGCGCCGACGGATACAGAGGTAACACAAAAAATCGGAGATACGCTCGATGCAACTGGTGATGTGTTTGCTGCCATCAACGATAACCTTTCCGAACCCCTGATCAAGTGGTTGGCCCCCAGATTGCCGGGCGCCACCTTGCCTCCGGGCGTGACGCCTCAGACTCTGTCCTTGAAAGCGATCGGTGAGAGTATCCGGCAGGGTGTTTCCGACAAAATTGCGGCCATCAAAGCGCTCAAGAGGGCGACCTGGGAGGAGCGGGCGAAATTCGCAGGCACTGCTGCCATAGTCATCGGCACTATAGCGGCTCTCTCCCTGGGCATAGCCAGTGCTGTGACCTCGGGTCGAACCCAATATATTCTCTCGGTCGTGGGGGGCGCGATCTCATCGGTGTTAGCAGTTGTCTCGCTCGTCAAGGCGTACCGCGCGGCCAGCGCCGCCGGCTGGCTCAGAGGGATGAACCTGGCGGCGAACCAAATCTCCAAAGCTGCCAAGATTGTCGGTATCGTCGGCACGGTCATTGCTGCCGGCGTGGCGATTGGCGTCATGATCGCCACTCTCGTCATGGGGCCCCAGACGACCGAGGCGGTTCTCACGGCGATAGCCGTAGCGATCGGCGCGATCATTGCCGCCGTGATCCTGTTTGCCATCTCGCTGATCCCTGTAGTGGGACAATTGATCGTCGCCATCATTGGCGCGATTGATGCCCTGGTGGCCCTGGTGTGCGCTGCGGCCGGTTGGGAAGGGAAATATGCCGACGCTTTCTGCGGCGGCATTTCGGGGTTGATGGCATCATACTTTACGCCCTACGGCTATAACGTGATGGTGGACATTGCCGAAGAAGGCCGATTCCAACTTGCCAGCCCGTTCGACTATACTTTTCTCCATCCCGAACAGGGCCTCGCCGTCGGCAATGAACTCGAGTTCACCGCCACGATAACCAATACGATTCAGTTCACGACCTTCCCGCCCGATTGGAAGGCACTGGCCTGGTTCTGGCAGTGGAATGAAGCGGCGCTGCGCTTATCCGCCTTTGCGTATCGCTGGCAGAGCGAACCCCAGGACATTCACCAGACGGTTGGTTTCGGCTCGCAGTATAGCGCCTGGACGGCCGCCGAATGGACCAAACGCTTTCCGTTCCTGACGCACAAACTCTATGCGCTTGCTTCCCCGACGGGCGACGACGCCCCGCTGAACCAGGCCGGCATCAACCAACCGCTGCAGTTGTTCCTGGCCGAAGGCTATGCGCTGCCGGCCCAGGAATGTATCCTCGTTCCCCATCCCCTGGGGTTGATTCCTGTCTGCTGGGTGCGCGCCGCCAAGGACACCATCCACACCGACATGGGGCGGATGTTTGCCTTTGACGTCTTTCCGGCGACGCTGGACGAATTCTACCAGACCACACCCAAGGATGGCGGCTACAGCCTGGCCTGGGGGCAGGCCGGGAATGTGACCTTCTCCCGTCAGAGAGACTTTGACGGCGACGGCCTGCGCAACGCGGCCGACGGCGGCTCGGACCCGGACGACAGCAAGTGGGACACCGATGGCGACGGCCTTTCGGACCTGTTCGAGTCGCAGCACCGCAGCGACCCAGCGCGGTTCGACACCGACGGCGACGGGTTGAACGACGCCGAGGAAACCCGCCTGGGCGCCGACCCCACCCGCAAGGACAGCGACGGCGATGGGCTGACGGATAAAGAAGAGGTGGACGGCTGGGAGTTCGTGTATGCCTTCGACGCCAACGGCAATCAACTGCGCACCCTGGTCACCTCCGACCCGCTCGACCCTGACACCGACGGCGACGGGCTGCCGGATTTCAAGGAAAAGGCGTTCGGCCTCAACCCGCGCGTCGTCTCGGATCCGAACGTACTGGGGCTGGAGGCAAAGGTGACGGAGACCGGCGTCACGCACAACCCGAACGATCTCGTCGTCCGCAGGGGCGACACCCTGCGCTACACGTCCACCGTCGAAAACAAACTGGACAGCCGCTTTGCCCAGGGACTGTTCTCGCTCAACAGCTCGGCTCCGGCCGTGCTGAACGCGGCGGGCGTGCCGCCCGTCCAATTCGTCTTGGACCCGCACCAACAAGCGACCCTGTCCGGTACGCTGGCCGTGTCCTCCACGTCCGCTTCACAGCCGGTTAGCCTGACGCAAGTGGCCGGCGCGCTCATCACCGACTGGCGCGAACAGTCCAACTTTGCCGAGATGTGGCTACGACTGGAAGAGATCGCTACGGAGACGCGGTTCGTAGATCATTCTGGCAGCCTGCCGCCGCGCAACGCTTCTTGCTCCGGTGCCACCTGCCCGGCTCGTCAACAACCCGGCTACCTGGGCAATGGCGTGCGCTTTGACGGCACGAATGATTACCTGGTCGTTCAAGATTCGCCCGGCTTTGACTTTGGCACGGGCGGCCTGACGATTGCGATGTGGGTCAAAAAGACGGACAATGACACCGGTACTCTGTTGCACTGGAGGAGCCAGGGAGGTAATTCCCTGAAGGTGGACATAGACGGCACGACGCTCAGGGTTGGGCTGTGGATAAATTGGCCGGGTGGGCTGGTGATCCCCAACGGCGGCACGGTCGGATTGAACGAGTGGCATCATGTGGCCGTCGTCCGCGACGGCGCCGGCAACTGGACCACCTACATAGACAGCGTGCCGCGCGGCTCTGGCTGGAGCGACGCCGACCTGAACCAGATCAACCCTGGCACGCCCATCTGGCTCGGCGCGGAGAACAACGGTTGGGGCAATCCCATTACCGCGTTCGGCGGCTCGATGGATGAGGTGTACATCTACCGGCGCGCGCTGACGCCGGAAGAAGTCGGTGCGCTCTATGGCAAGCCTGTCTTGCGACTACAAATGGAGGGGCCGTACGTTTATGCCGATTCGTCGGGCTTTAACAACTCGGCCATTTGCTCCAATCCCCTTTGCCCGACCGCGCCTGGGATTACAGGCAATGCAGCCAGCTTTGATGGGAGAGACTACCTGGTCGTCCCATCCAGACCTACCCTGAACTTGAGCAACGGCAAGTTTACCATCGCGGCGTGGGTGTATCCCGCGACTACAGGTGATGGTTCGTACGACAATCACGTGCAAGGCATCTGGGGGCAGTACGATGGCGTTGCAGATACCAGTCTCGGGACAGATGCCAGTTTCTCTCTGCCTACGCTGTTCAGGATAGGTCGCACGCTTCGTTTCGGCTTTGGCGACGGCCTTAGTTGGAAGCGCTGCGATTTCTCCAATGTGTTGACCTTGAATAACTGGAACCACGTTGTCGTCACCTACGATGCCAGCCAGGCATCGCTCTATGTGAATGGCGCTCTCGCCGGAAACTGCGGCATGACCGGTGTGCCGCGCATCGGCGATTTCTATGTGGGCCGCGTCAGCGCCAAAGGCTCGGTCTACATCCGGGACTTTGTCTGCAAGGATGAAGGCGACGGCTCGGGCACGGCCGAAGTCTGCATGGCGTGGAATGAAACTGACGAAAACTCTACCTGGGGGAGATGGGACGTCGTAGATGATGACAAGGGTAAAGGCATCACATACACCATTAACATACGACGCTACTTTGATTCTAATGGACGCGGCAAGTTAGACATGTGGGAGGATGACGGCGGTACCCGTTGTGGCGGCAAGCCGGATGACGGTGACAAGGGGTTGGGCACCTGGTACTTTGATTGGACCACACCCACCAGGCAAACGTCCGACCTTGGCTATAGTGGCGATGGTTACGGTACAGTGCATTTAGGCACCGGTTCGGAGCCTGCTATCTTCAATCCCTCCATCCCCTTCCGCGGCCGGCTGGACGAACTGATCATCTACAGGCGCCCGCTCGACGCTGCCGAGATCAACGAACTGTACCTCTCGGCGTTCGCGGCGCTCCACCTGCGGCTGGACGACGCGCCCGGCACGGACAGCCTGGAAAACGCGGTGGACCTGAGCCGGCAGAGCAACGCCACCTGTTCCGGTTCCGCCTGCCCCACCACGGGCGTCAGCGGGCGCATGAACCAGGCCGCGCTGTTCGATGGCGTGGACGATGCGCTCAATACATCGCTCAGAATTGAGCAATCCAGTGGGCCGGCAGCATCCAGAGGCACGACGCTGATGGCCTGGGTCTATCCCACCAGCGCCAGCAACGGATGGTACCAGGTGCTCAGCAGCGACAACGGCGGCTATGACTGGTCGTTGCTGCGCATTGGCGACCGCTGGGCCGTGTTCAATGGCACGGATACCAATGCCTTAGTAACCAATGCGAACGTAGACGTGAACCGCTGGCAGCACATCGCGGTGGTGTTCTTGCCCGGTTTCGGCACGTTTTTCTACAAGAACGGGATTCGCATTGACCATTGGGGCACGCTCAGTTATGATACCAGCACCAACCCGGTTGCGGTGGGGCGCAACCCCCGCGGCGGCGAGTACTTTGACGGCCGCATAGACGATGTGCGTATCTTTAACACCGCGCTGAGCGACGCCCAAGTCCAGAGGATGTTCAAAGCCGCGCCCGTCTTCCAGATGCACCTGGACGACCCGCTCAACGCCGCTACCTTCACCGACGACGCCAACGGCAACAACGGCGCGTGCAGCGGCGCGGCCTGTCCTACCGTCGGCGAGGCGGTCCGCGGCCAGGTCGGCACCGCCGCCGGGTTCGACGGCGTGAACGATGTGATCACCGTCGCCGACAACAACCTTCTCGACCTGCCCCAGTTCACCGTCGGTGCGTGGGTCATGCCCACCAATATCCGGACAGTCCAGCAAACGCTGTTGGATAAGGACAGTAACTATCGCCTGCTCATCAGCCCGGGCGGCATGACGGCGACGTTATCGTTTCAGGCTCCTTGCGGCACGTGGCGAACCGTTGCCGGTCAGGCGCCGCTGATGCAGAACCAGTGGAATCACGTCATGGCGACCTACGACGGGACGACGGCCCGGCTGTACGTCAACGGCTATGAGCAAGGTCGCCTGAACGTCAGCGGCTCGGCGTGCGCGAACGCCCAACCACTGCGCCTCGGCAACGGCTTTGCCGGCCGGCTGGACGAGGTGACACTCTACGACCACGCCCTGTCCCCATTCGAGGTACGCGACCTCTTCCGCTACCAGGCCAGGTGGGTCGAATCGCGCTACAGCCAAAATATTCTGGTGGATAACGACTGGCCGTTCTCCACGCTGCGCTCCTACACCGCCACGTTCCCCTACCTGCAGAACCGGGACATTGTGATGCACGTCCAAGCCCAGGAAGCCACCTCGGCCATCGCCACGGTCGAGTTGGGCGTCAGGAAAGACGGGCAAGCCAACTATACGTGGACGGCGGCCCCGCCCTGCCTGGACGCTGCGGGCGACACGGCCTACTGCCCCACCTTTACGCCTTCCGGCGAAGGGCGCTACCTGCTTCAGACCCGCGCCACCGACGTCGTCTCGCACACCGAGACGCCCACGCGCACCTACACCCTCTACGTGGACGGCACGCCGCCTCAGGTGGGGTTCGACAGCCTGGAGGCCAACTCGTTCCTCTCCGCCACGCTGCACCCCAGCCAGCGCGATGTCTGGGTCGTTCACCTGAGCGGGACAATTGCCGATCCATCGCTCCCCGGCGGCTACCCCGGCGGCGGCGTGCAAACCGACACGGTGCGCGTATCGCTTTCCAAGATCACCCATTGGGCCGGGCCTGATTCTACGACCGCGGTGGTCCGGCCGGGCGACCAACTGGCGACGGTGAGCGGCAACACGTGGACGATAGACTATCAGATTTGGGACGCACAGCCCAGCGGCATCTATAGCATCACGGTCCAGGCCGCCGACCGGGCCGGCAATCAGCGCGCTGCGCGGTGGGAGGAGAATTACGGCGGCAATCCGCCGGTCATCGTCCCGCGTATTTTCAGCGTGGACGCAACCCCGCCCGCCACGAACCTGGAGGTCGGCGTCCCGGCGATGGTGACCGATACGGCCTGGCTGCGCGGCAATGCGACCGACGACCCGGTTTCGGTGGTTGTGACCTACACCGTCGGCAGCGATAGCGGCGAGACCGGCGTATCCATCTACTGCGGCGACCCTGCTCAAGAAATAGAAATATTGCACCACGCGGCGGTGTACACGCAGCCGGCCAGCGTCGAATGGAGCGGGCTGGCCTCGCGGAACGACTATTGTTGGGTGAGCATCACCAACACGATCGGCGACAACGTGGTCACCGGCACCGCGCGCGTGTGCGGCGAAGCGGTGGCGAGTTGGACGCCCAGCGCCGGCGCCAGCGCGCTGATCCGGTTCGACGTCCGCTCGGACGCCTGCGGGCCTTACTATCACACGGCCGGTGTGTGCCAGGTGCAGACCGAGTTCGTCCCCAACACGCCCGGCACGACCTACATCAACGAGCGTTGGCCAGGCACCGCGCTCTATGTGCCGTTCGAGGACCGCCCAGATGTCAATGGCGCGCTGCGCTTTCAGGACGTGGGGCCACAACGGCTGACAGGCAGTTGCCAGGTCGCTAGTTGCCCCTCTACCGGCGCGACCGGCCACGTCGGCAACGCCGCGCGTTTCGACTACCGCCAGGGCGATTCCGTGCGCTTTGACAATTTCGGCGCCTTCACCACCACGACCATTGCCGCCTGGGTCTGGCTTCCATATTACACGCCCGACCGCCAGGTCATCGTGGCTTACAAGGATAACCGCTCCTGGGTCAGCGGCTGCGGCGCGGCGCTCGCGTTGAACGAGCATGGCGGACAATATATTGGCTTTACCGTCTATGTTGACGGTATGCCGCCGCAGTATCTCCAGGCGTCCCAATGGCTCCCGGTCAACACCTGGGCGCACCTGGCCGGCACGTATGACGGCCAGACGCTTCGCCTCTATCTCAATGGGGAGGAGGTAGCCAATATGCCGGCGCCGGGCGTAATGCGACAGTGCAACGGCCCTACCACCATCGGCAGCAATCTGTGGCAGGACGGGGACTTTTTCCCGGGCCTCATTGACGAGGTATATGTCCTGGACCGCGCCCTCTCGGCAGACGAGATCAGGGCGCTGTACCGGGGCAGCGGGCCGCTGCTGGCGCTGCCGTTCGATGAGGCGTGGGCGGTGAACGGCGCGACGCCGGAGGACGCATCGGGCTGGGCGCACCAGGCCGTGCTGAACAGCGGCGCAGGCGATGGGCTCAACAAAGCCGTCCCCGGCGCGGTCGGCCCGCGGGCGTTGCATTTTGACGGCGTGGATGATTACGTCAGCGTACCCGATAGCCCCAGCCTGAACCCGCCCTACATCTCCATCGCCGGTTGGATCAAGGCGGACAATTTTGCCGAGTACGGCGCGCCGTTGGCAGCCAAAGGCACCGGCGCCGGCGGTGAGGTTTGGGCGCTGGACTTTGATTATGGCGGCGTGCCCCGCATCTACTTTTTCAAGACCGGCGATATAGTCAGCACGGCGTGCTGGGGCAACGCCCCGCTCACTCCCGGACAGTGGGTTCACGTGGCCGGCACGTATGATGGCGCGACCGAGCGGCTCTATGTCAACGGTGTATTGGTCAATGCCTGCCCTGCCGCGCGCGGGCCGCTGGACGCCAATACCCACATCGTGTCCATCGGTTCGCGGCAATCGGGCAGCGGCGCATACGACCTCAACTTTGCCGGCGATATGGACGACGTGCGTATCTATCCGCGCGCGCTCTCGGCGCTCGAAATCCACGCGCTGGCTGCCAGCGGCTGGCAGGCGGTGGCCAATCTGAACGGCGCAGGCACAAGATTTGCCGTGTGGGACACACAGCCCCCGCTCGGCCTCGAAGGCTCTTATCGCTTCGACGTGCGCGGCGAGGACTGCAATGGTCTGGTAGATACCTCCGTCCGCAGCCAGGGCGCCTGGCGCGGCGAAGTGGACACGCTGGCCCCGCGCGTGACCATCACGCGCACAACGGTCAACGGCAAGTTGCGCTACACCGCCACCGCAGAGGACTATAACCTGGTCGAGGAGGGCTTTTCTTCCCCCTGCGGCGCGGGCGTGTTCACCACGCGCGAGCCGTTCGAATCGCCCTGGTACGTGGCGCTGACGGGGCAAAGGCCGAACGGCAACGAGCGGCTCTATCGCCTGACGGCGACCTGCGACCTGGCGATGCCACCTTCGCTGGTGGAGACCGGGGCGTACAACACGCCCGGCCTGGCGCAGGGCGTGGCGGTTTCCGGACATTACGCCTACGTAGCCGATGGGCACGGCGGCCTGCGGGTGGTGGACATCTCGAACCCGCAGCAGCCGCGCCTGGCGGGCGTCTATCCGCTTTCGGGGCAGGCGCTGACAGTGGACGTGGCCGTCGCCGGAAACTATGCTTACCTGGTGGTGGACGACCCGGCGGGCGACCGGCTGGTAGTGCTCAACGTTTCGAACCCGGCCCAGCCGCAATATGCCGGCGCCTATGCCGCCGCCGGGACAGAACTGGCGCACGGCATCGCCATCGGCGGCGATAACGGCTACCTGCACGTGCCGGCCAATGTCTCCGGCGCGTGGGGCGTGCTGGTGCTCACCGCTGCCGACAACCCCGCCTACGTGAACCACATCCCCACGGCCGGCCGGCCGCGCGGCGTCGCTGCCGTGGGTGACCGGCTCTACGTGACCGAGGACGGCGGCAACACGCTCCGCATCTTCCAGATGCCCGCCGCGACCGAACTGGGCAACTATGCGCTGCCGGCCAGGGGCTGGGACGTCGCCGTCTCCGGTTCGTATGCTTACGTGGCCGCCGACGTGGCCGGCCTGCAGATCATCAACGTCTCCAATCCGGCCGCACCCACACTGACGGCTGCGCTGGATACGCCGGGGCTTGCCCGCGCCGTCGTCATCTCCGGGACGCACGCCCTGGTGGCCGATGGCGTCCGTGGCCTGCAAATGATAGATGTTGCATTTCCTGCGTTCCCGCAGTCGGTCGGCGCGATGGATACGCCGGGTCACGCAGTGGACCTGGCCCACGCCGGCGGCTATGCTTACCTGGCCGACGAGAGCATGGGCTTGCGTGTGGTTCTGTTGCAGCCCGGCCCCGCCGAGCGTGTGACGGCCTGCGACTCGGCCGGCCATTGCGTCGTCGAACTGCTCACGCTGCCTGGCCCCGCAGAGGGCGCGCAGGTTTCCATCCTGAACGTCCCGCCGGTGTTGGACAGCACCAGTCCCTTCTCGATCACAGGCGAAGCTGTGGCGCTTGTCTCCTCTTTGCGCGCCCTGACGGTCACCGTGGACGGCGGAGTTCTCTATACCAACAACTGGCCCAGCGGCGCGCTCACCCAAACGCTCTGGGCTACGCCGGCCTGGACGCCGACCGAAGGGTCGCACCAGGTCGTGGCGACCGTCACGGTCTGGAGCGGCGGCATGGCCGTTGACGTGGCCGACATTATCGTGGATACGCTCCCGCCGGCCATTGGCATCGTCCCAACCGTGCTGACCACCACGCACTATCACCCGCCGCTGCTCGACGTGACCGGCTGGGTCACCGATGTGGCGACCAGTCTGCCGGACGTGGCATGGCGCGTCGGGGGCGGCGACTGGCAGCCGAGCGCGGTCGTGAGCAACACGTGGACTGGCGGATGGCACCTGGGCGGAACGCCCGACGGGGCAACCTATGCCATCGGTGCACAGGCGACGGACGTGGCCGGACATACGGCCTTGACGATGCAGCCTGTCATCGTGGACATCACGCCGCCCACGCCTGTGACGCTCACCCTGTCCAGCAGCAGTGGCGTCTTGGAGCCCGGCGCGACGGTGCGCGAGCCGGCGCCCACGTTGACCCTCACCTGGACGGCGGCCGACGACGGCAGTGGGGTGGGCGGATACCTGACCCGCTGGACGGCGCAAACGACGGCGACGCTGAGCATCACCGGTACCGCCTATGGCCCGGCCGCGCGCAGCGATCCCTTTACGGCCGGCGAAGCGCAAAAGGTCTGGGCCGACCTCACCGGGGTGGACATCTATGGCAATCCGCGCAGTCAAAGCATCGGCCCGGTCTATGCCGATAGTCCCTTCACGCCGGACTATTTGGACTGGCTCAGCCCCGCCAATCCGCAAGGCGTGTATCGCGGTTGGATGGACAGCGGCTGCAGCCAGGTGGGCGTAGACCGACGGGTCAGTTGGAGCGCGCTGCAGAGGGCTGCGCTGAGCGCCGAGCAGAAATTCTACGCCACGTGGAACTCGGAGGCGCTGCGCCTGACCTGGACCGGCGCTAACTGGAACACGGATGGCGATCTGTTCATCTACCTGGACCTCACGGCAGGCGGCGCGACTATCGCCCATAACCCCTACGGCGTCGGCCCCACCATCTATCTGCCGGGCGTCACGCCGACGACGACCGTCGGCGCGATGGCGGCCGACTATCTGGTGTGGGTGCGCGATGCGCAGACGGCCAGCCTCTTGCGCTGGACCGGAAGCGATTGGACGCTCGAAAGCGACCTGGCGCAGAACGCACTGTACCAGTTCATCGCGGCGGTCAACAACGGGCAGACCGACCTCTATCTACCGTTCAGTCTGCTGGGCATCAGCAATCCTGCAGCAACATCGCTCGATGTGGTCGCGCTGGCGAGCGACGAGGGCGCCTTGAGCCTCTGGGCGGCAATGCCCAACGGCAATCCGCTCAACAGCCCGCGCATCGTGGACGCCATCAGCAGCGACGCGCCTGAATTCGCGCTCTCCTATCGCTACCACTGGGCCAACCTCGGCGCGGGTGTCTGCCCGAACGGTAGCCTGACGCCCGGCGCGCCGCAATACACCGACAGCGACCTGCACGCCACACTGCTGGTCGAGCCGGCCGGCGCGCTGCGCGAGATGGATGCCGGGCAACGCTGGCAGTGGCAGACGCTCGGCAGCGACCCGGCGGACGTCAACTGGCTGCTGGGCATGGACGAGTCGGGCGCGTTGGTGGGCGATGGGGTGGTCGTCACGTTCACCCTCCGCGTGCAGAACCGGGGCACGGTCACCGCGACGGGTGTGCTGGGCGACATTTCATCCTACCACGCGCTGCGGCTGCCCGGCGGCACGCACCTGCCCGCCGAGCGCCGCGACCATCAGGTGGTGAGCCTGGGCAACATTCCTCCTGGCGCAGAAGTCATCCAGACGTTCACGGGCGTGGTTGACCGCGTGACGGCGCAAGGATACTATGCCGCCTGCGCGGGAAGCCAGCCGGATTACACCTGCGTCCATTACCTGCAGCAGGCGACGCTGGAGGCGCGTCTGCACGACGACGCACACCCGACCTCCGACCCCGCGCTCGAACAACTCTGGAGCCGCCACCAGGCCGACACGCAGCCGCCCGAGTTCGTGGGCATCCGGCAGCCCGAATACGTCATCGCGGCGCGGAACAACATGCTGGTGGGGTATGCCTACGACACCTCCGCTGTGCCGACGGTCACGCTGTCCATCGCCGGCCCTTCGGGCCTGCCGGTGCAGCGCATCTGCCCAGACGACACGCCGACCGACGGACAGTGGATCTGCGCCTGGGATACGACCGGTGTGCCAGATGGGACGACGTACAACATCAGCGTGCAGGCGACCGACGGCTTTGGACAGGCCAGCGCGTTGAGCAAAGCGCGCACCTTTGTCATAGATGCCCGTCCACCCACCGTCACGCTCGACCTGGCGGCCAGCCACCTCGACGTGAGCAACGTCATCGGGTCGAGCAACTATCCGTTGTACGGGCAGATCACCGACAATCGCGGGCTGGGCGGGCTGGACGTGTGCGTGGACGGCCGCTGCGCCCCGGCGCAACTGTGGCCGAGCGACGGCGATGCGGCTCACCTGTACGACGATGAGCCGACGGCGCCCATCGCCATCAACGGCGGCGCGGCGTGTAATGGCGGCAGCCCCATCGTCCGCACCTTTTTGGTCACCGAGAGTTTTGTGCTGGACGGCGCGACCGTCGGGCTGGACCTCGAACACGAGCGCCGTGATGACGTGCAGGCCGAGTTGATCTCTCCCGCCGGCACGCGCGTCCGTCTGCTCTACCACAGCGGCGTCACCGGCGCGGGCCGGGCCAACTATGACGTTCTCCTGGACGACACGGCCTCCGCTGCCTACTCGGCCGGCGGCGGCGACGACCCGGCTGCGGCCTACTATGACCGTCCCGCGCGCCCGGACCGGCCGTTGCAGGCCTTTTACGGCGAGGATTCTGCCGGCACCTGGACGCTGGAGATCTGCGATCTGATCCCGGCAAGCGGCGACGGACAGTACCACCGCAGTCAGTTGCGGCTCCAGCCGCGTGAAACGGCGGCCCGCTCCGGCGACTGGATGTTCACGGTGCGCAACGACCAGCCGATGGACTGGGTCACGCAGACCGTCTCACTCTACGGCGAGGACCGCGTGGGCAACCGGATGACCAACCCGTTGACCTTCGACGTCATCGTGGACAACGTGCCGCCGGTGATCACGACGACCCAGTTGGCGCGCTCGCTGGGATTGACACTGACCGTGGCCGCGCTGGCCGGAACCGTCAGCGACGGCGGGCGGGTGGCCGGCGTGTTCGTCACCGTCTGGGCGCCGGAGGGCGTCTATCGAGACGCAGCCGTATTGAACGGCAACTCGTGGAGTTATGCCCTGCATCCGATATCCCTCGGCGTTCATCGCCTGCAGGTCACGGCCATTGACCTGGCGGGCAACGTCGCCACGACCGAGGTCTTTGAAGTCGAAATCCGGCCCATCACGCACGTCTACCTGCCGCTGGTGGCGCGCAATTATGTCTCTGCGCCGGACCTGATCGTGGAGAACATCATCGCTACCCCCAACAACATCCAGGTGGTCATCCGCAACTGGGGCAATGCTCCCGTCCAGGATGATTTCTGGGTGGATGTCTACATCGCCCCACGCGTCGAGCCGACCCGGGTCAACCAGACGTGGGATCAGGTGGGCGGGCAGGGGCTGGTGTGGGGCGTCACTGCCGACGCGCTGCCGGCGCTTGCGCCGGGCGGCGTCATCACCCTCACCGTGGGCGATGCCTGGTACCGGCCAGACCATAGCCGCGTTTCCTGGCCGCTGGCGGTGGGCACGCCGGTCTATGCGCAGGTGGATTCGTTCAACCCGGCCACGACCTATGGTGCGGTGTTGGAAAGCCACGAGGTCATGGGGGAGGACTATAATAACATCAAGGATGCGCAAGTGGCAAGTGGGGCTGTGGGGACGGCCATTCTACCTTCGGCTTTGGAGAATCGCTCTCCGCAGCCTGACAACCTGCCGCGTCGGCCATAGAGACATGCCGACTTTTGTCCCACGTTCTGAGGAGACGAAGATGAACACGCATCAGGTGAATCAACGTTTGGCCCTCGTGCTCGCGGCAGGCGTCTTCGCTTTGCTGCTGGCGGCATTGCCGATCTTGTCCGTGCGGGCTGACCTGCCGCCGCGGCCCACACCGCAGCCTGCGCCGCCCGAGGCGGGCCTTGCGAGGTTGGCATCTGTCGAACTGCAAGTACACTTCGGTCAGGAGGAGCAGGCGCGCCATTGGCAGGAGATGTGGACGGTGGTCGAGTGGCAAGACGCTTTCGGCGATTGGCACGAAGTCGAAGGGTGGAGAGGCACGTTCGACGAGATCGTGGATGGCAAGGGCAGGAAGGTGTGGTGGGTGTACCCGAGAGACCTGGGCACGGGGCCGTTCCGCTGGACGGTGTACGGCAGCCCATCCGGCAGGCTGCTTGCGCACAGCAAACCGTTCCATCTACCCGATGCCATGGGCCAGACGTCGGTGGTGACCGTGACTCTCAGACCCTAGCGCCAGACGAGGTCTCCAGGACCTCGGAAGTTTCATCCTAGTCGCAAAAGGTATATGGGTCGAGCGCCAGGTCGCCCAGATGGATGGTGTCCACCCCCTCCGGGGAGCCAAGCGGGGTGCGCAACGTGACTATGCCCTGAGTAGGGTCATGAGCAAGGACGATGCCCAGCGCCAGGACGAACCCATCCCGATCTTCGAGGGCGACCAGTCGGTAGGGCGTGAAGGCCGGATAGGGCCAAACGGCCAGCCGCTGCCAGGCGATCTCGAGCGTGTCAGCGCCTTCAAAATAGCGGCGAAAGGCTGCAGCGCGGTGCTCCCGGCGCTCGGGCACCTCGCGGCGGATCGCCGCCTGCGCCGCCGGCAGGTCAATCACGCGGACACGGCGGCTGCGGCGCAGCGGCAGTAGCAGGTACTCCAATTCGTTCCCGCGCTGGATGCCCACGACGGCGGTGGGTTGCAACAGGTCTATCTTTGCCCGCTTGAGTTCGCCGCCCCCCTGAGTCGGGTCCACCAACCCGGTCGTGTCGAACACGATGGCTGTAGCCCCCTCTTCGCGTGCTTTCTGCACCAGCCGGTGCGCGCCGGCAACGGTGGGCAGCATGTGGCGGCGCGGCGAGACGGCGCCGATAAAGACGCGGTAGCAGGGTCCCGCGGGGGGAAACCCGTCGTCGCCCGGCAATCCCAGCGCCAGCGTCATCGTCGTCGGCGGACCCAATGTGGCCTGGCCGATGTCGCCATCCACGAAGGCGACGCGCTCGTGGTGCTCATGCAGACGATGGTAGAGATAGCGGGCGAAGGTGGATTTCCCCGTATCCGGCGCGCCGATGACGAGGATGACGCCGCTCAACGAGGAGAGCGTGAGGCGCTCCCAGGCAGAGGGAACCTCAATCTCCACTCTCTGATCTCCAGATGCAGGACGCAAGATGCAGGATGCGGCAATCTTGCATCCTGCATCGGGATGGTTCAAAATAGGTTGACACTTTCACAACTTCCAGACTTGCCAAATGGGTCAATTCGGGGATGATATAGTATTGCTCTCGAAAAACTATCGCAACCGCGAAGATTTTGCTCTTGGCCGCACCGGCCTGAAAGAGCCGGTGCTGTACGTTTTACGTTTTACGCCTCAGATTGCCGCCGTCCCCTTCGTATCATCGCGGTAGTGACAGCCGCGGCTTTCACGGTTGTGTTGCGCGGCCTGGGCGACGATGAGCGCCGCCTGCACGCTGTGGCGCAACCCGATCAGCGCGTCGTTCAGCCGTGTGCTGCGGTAAAAGTCCTCGATCTCTTCCTTCAGGTGATACAGGTCGCGCATGGCGCGCGCCAGCCGCGTGGCCGAGCGCGCCAGTCCGACGTAGTGCCACATCGTGTGCTGGATCGTGCGGATGTCGCGCCAGATCAGCGCCGGGTCGGCCTCCTCGTGCAATCCCTCCTCCTCCCAGTGCGGCACCTCTTCCGGGCCAACGACGGGCGCGGGAGCGCGCGCGGCGCGGTCGCCCCACACCAATCCCTCCAGCAGCGAGGTACTCGCCAGCCGGTTCGCGCCGTGAACCCCTGTGCAGGACACTTCACCCACCGCGTAGAGGTTCTGGATCGTCGTGCGCCCCCACTCATCCACCCATACGCCACCGCAGAAATAGTGCGCTGCCGGCACCACCGGGATCGGCTGGCGCGTGATGTCGAGACCCAGGCCCAGGCACTTTTGATAGATGGTGGGGAAACGCTCTCGAATCCGGTCGGCCGGAAGCACAGAGGCAATGTCCAGGAGCACATGTTCGTAATCGTGTTCGACCATCTCGTGGTGGATCGCGCGGGCCACGACGTCGCGCGGCGCCAACTCCATCCAATCTGGCGCATAATGCTGCATAAAACGCCGTCCGTCCGGCGTGAGTAGCCGCCCACCCTCGCCGCGCACCGCCTCGGTGATGAGAAAACCCTCACCGCCAGGCAAGGCCAGCGCCGTCGGATGGAACTGGACATATTCAGCGTTGATGACGCGCGCCCCGGCACGATAGGCCATCGCCAGCCCGTCGCCTCGCGCCCCGGGCGGGTTGGTCGTGTGGCGGTAGATCCGCCCCAGACCGCCGGTAGCGAGGATGGTCGTCCCGGCGAGGTAGCGATGGACGGCGCGATGGAACGGCTCGTAGACGTATGCGCCGTGGCAGGTGATCGGCTCGTAGACGGTGAGCGGATTGCGGGCATGGTGGGGAAACGTGATCAGGTCCACAGCCGTAGCCGAGGGGATAATCTGTACGTTGGGCCGCTGACGCAACGCAGCGACCAACGCCTGCACGATGGCCCTGCCGGTCGCGTCGCCGACGTGGAGAATGCGTGAGCACGAGTGCGCCGCCTCTCTGCCATAGACCAACTGCCCATCGGGAGTCTTGTCGAATTCGACGCCCGCCGACTCGATCAGCACCTGTTGGACCAGGCGCGGCCCTTCCTCGGCCAGAATACGCGCCGCCGTCGGCAGAGAGAGACCGGCACCGGCAGCCAATATGTCCTGCACCAGCAGGTCGGCGCTATCGTCCGGGCCCAGCGTGACGATACCGCCCTGCGCATACTTCGTGTTGCTCTCCTCGGCCTCCGCCGCGCGGGTGATGACCGTAATCTGCCGCTGGTGGTCCTGCGAGAGCCGCAACGCCGCGGCCGCCCCCCCGATGCCGCAACCAATAACGAGAACGTCGGTCTGATGAGGCATAGCACTCTCCTGCAAGTGATTAGTGATTGGGGATTGGCGATCGGAGACTGCCTCAATTCCTAACCACCAATCACTAATCACCAATCCCTACTTCACCTCCAACATCCGCTCCAATGCCACACGCGCCCAGCGCGCGATCTCCTCCGGCACCGTGATCGGGTTGACCAGTTGCCCGCGCGCCAGCCCCTCCAGCACACACAGCAGATTCTCCGGCCGGATGCGCGTCATCGTGCGGCAATACGAAGGCTCCGGCGAGAGCGAAACAATGAACTGTTCGGGATGCTCGCGCGCCAGCCGGTTGACGAGATTCCCCTCGGTGCCGATGGCCCACTTGCTCCCCGGCGGGGCGGCCTCGACGCGGCGAATGATCGCCTCGGTCGAGCCGAACTCGTCTGCCAGGTCCACCACTTCCATCATACATTCGGGATGAACGATAACGCGGATGTCCGGCTCCCGCTCGCGCCAATAGGCCACGTGCTCCGGGCGGAAGCGTTGGTGGACGTTGCACCAGCCGCGCCAGAGCAGGATACGCGCCCGGCGCAGTGTTTCGGGATCGTGGCCGCCGTAAGGACGGGCCGGATGCCACAAGAGCATCTCGTCCGGTGGAATGCCCATCCGTTTCGCCGTATTGCGCCCCAGGTGCTGGTCGGGGAAGAAGAGCACACGTGGGCGGCGTTCCAACGCCCACCTGAGCGCACCCGCCGCATTAGACGACGTACATACCAGCCCACCGTGCTCGCCGCAGAACGCCTTGAGGTCGGCGCCCGAGTTGACATAGGTGACCGGCATCACCTCACGCTCGACGTCCAACACCTGGCCCAACTCCGCCCACGCGCGCTGCACGTCCTCCAGCGAGGCCATCGCCGCCAGCGGGCAGCCGGCTTCCATGTCCGGCAAGAGCACCACCTGCCCCGGCTGCGCCAAGATAGCGGCGGTCTCGGCCATAAAATGCACCCCGCAGAAGACGATATACCTGGCCTCACGGCAATTGGCCGCCTCGCGCGCCAGTTTCAGCGAATCGCCGCGAAAATCGGCGTACTCGATGACCCTGTCGGCCTGGTAGTGGTGGCCGAGGATGACAAGGGAAGAGCCAAAAGTGCGCTTGATTTCAGTAATTCGTGATTCGTGATTCGTGACTCGTGATTTGCTGATTTGCTGATTCGCCGACTCAATATCCATACTGATGTCCAATGCGGGAGCGGAGTGCGTAAGGGCGCCGACGGAGATGTAATCCACGCCGGTCGCGGCGATCGCGGCGACGGATTCGAGCGTCACGCCGCCAGAGGCCTCCAACGACACGCGGCCGGCGGCGATCTGCACGGCCTCGCGCATCTGGACCAGGCTCATATTGTCGAGCATGATGCGATCTACGTTCAGCGCCAGCGCCTCGCGCAACTGATCCAGGTCCGTCACCTCGACTTCGATCTGGAGTGCAGGATGAGCGGCGCGAGCGCGTTCGACGGCAGCGGTGATCGAGCCGGCGGCAGCGATATGATTGTCCTTGATCAACACCATATCGTGCAGGCCGAAGCGATGGTTCTGCCCGCCCCCCATGCGCACGGCGTATTTCTCCAGCGCCCGATAGCCTGGGCAGGTCTTGCGCGTATCGAGGATGACGGCATTCGAGCCGGCCACCTCATCCACAAACGCACGGGTGAGCGTGGCGATACCGGAAAGGCGCTGCAAGAAGTTGAGCGCGGTACGCTCGGCCGCCAGCAGTCCCCGCGTCGGTCCTTCGACCTCGGCGATCACGTCGCCCGGCGCGACGGCCATACCATCGCACACGCGGGCCTCGAAACGGACTCTGGCATCCACGCGCTCAAAGACGGCCTGGGCCACCGGCAAGCCCGCAATGATGCCCGCCTTCTTGGCGACAATGTGCGCGCGGGCCACCTCATCCGGCGGCAGGATCGCCTCGGAGGTCGCGTCGCCGGGGCCGATGTCTTCGGCGATGGCTAGTTCGATAAGCGGGCGCGCTGCTTCAAGAACTTGTTGTTCGCTCATTGGGACCATTGCTCGACAGGATTTACAGGATTGACAGGATTGACAGGATTAGTGGAATGAGGGCTGGCAGATTTGGGCTTATACTTGCGGAATTTGCGCTTGACCTGCACGGATGGGCCGAATTCGTCCTGCATATCTCCCTCCTTCAATCCTGTAAATCCTGTAAATCCTGTCCAATTCCAAACACCGGCGGCAGCGCACGTTTGTGCGCCGAGCGTGCCATCATCTCCTGCACCTTCGCCAGCGTCGCCGGCTCGATAGCCGTTGTATTGCCCGCCTCGATGGCGGCCAACGCCTCGTCGAGTTCCGCATACGTGATCCCCATCTCTCCTTCGTCGATCTGGCCGGGCCAGAGACCCGCCGTGGGCGGGCGTTCGATCACTTCCTGCGGCACACCCAACTCGCGTGCCAACTGCCACACCTGGGTCTTGTACAAGCCGCCCAACGGGGCAAGATCGGCGGCGCTGTCGCCCCACTTGGTCGTATAGCCCACCATCGCCTCGCTCTTGTTGCCCGACCCCAACACCAGATAGTTGCGCGATTGCGCCAGATAGTACAGCGCGATCATTCGCAGCCGGGGCTTGACGTTGGCCGCCGCCAGGGGATGCTCCGGGGGAGTCAGCGAGGCGATCAGCGCATCATAGACGCCGCTCAGGTCCACCGTCACCGTCGGGATACCGAATGTTTCGGCAACCAGGCGTCCCAGGCGGGCATCCTCCGGCTGGGAGTGACAAGGCATCAGCACGGCCAGCACGCGCTCGGGACCAACGGCGCGCACCGCCAGCGCGGCGACGGTGGCCGAGTCCACCCCCCCACTGAGGCCAAAGACAAAGCCCTGGGCGCCTGTAGTGGCGAGGTACTCGCGTAACCATTGGGCGATCTGATCAGGAAGGCTCATCGGGGCCTCCTGGGGGAGTTAGTGTATTTCGTACACTAATATACACCCTGAACCGGCGTTTGTCAAGAAGAAGCGACCGGTTGTCCCCGCAGTGCCTCCCAGATGCGCCTGGTCGTGAGCGTCGCGCCGGAAAGCAACGTTTGGGCGCGGAAGAGGCGGGCGGTCATCGCCACGATGAAATACGTCGTCGCCACGAGCAACACCACGCTGACAAGCGGCTGCCAGAGCGGCACACCCGTCGCCACCAGGCGGGTGATCATCGCCACTGGCGCGGTCAGCGGAAACAGGCTTAGAAAGACCGGCAGCGGCGCGTTGGGCGTCTGGACGAAGACGTTGACCAGAAACATCGGCACCATCAGCGGCAGAAGCAGCACAAAGGTGAACTGTTGCCCCTCGCGCGCCGAAGGCGCCAGCGCCCCCAACGCACCCATCAGCGAGGCGTAGAGCAGGTAGCCCAGCACGAAATACAGGAGTGCCCAGACCAGGAAATCGGGTCGCAGCGCGAAGGCCGCCACCCCTGCCGCAGCCACGACGCCCCTGTCGAGCGCGAACAGCCCCGCCCCCATCCACAGCGCCATCTGCAGCAGCGCGACCGCGCCCAGCCCGATGACCTTGCCCAGCATCATCTCACGCGGGTGCAGGCTCACCAGCAGCACCTCGATCACGCGGTTCTCCTTCTCTTTCGCCACGCTCTGCAACATGAAGCCGGAACTCATCGTGATGACGAAGAAGAAGATGAACAGCGTGGCATAGGGGACGATGAACGCGAGCGGGTTGTCCATGTCCGTGCCGCCCAGGGGCGCCAGCGGAGTAGCCTCGACCTCCGCAGTCGGGTTGACGATCAGTTCGGCTAACGCCTCGTCGCCCACCAGGTTGGCATTGATGACGACGCGGATCGGATCGCTGCTGATCAGGCTCTTGAAGGGGCTGAAATCACGCTCCACCAAGACCAGATTGCCACTGGTGACGAAATCTGCCGGGATCAGGTAATAGCGCGCGATGTCGCCTTTCTCCAGCGCGGCGCGGGCGGCCTCCTGGTCAGGGTAGGCCACGAATAGCCCGGGCGGGATCTCGGCAGGGATCGTCCGGATCAGCCCGGCCTCGTCCACGTAGCCGATCGCTTCTGCTCCCGAAGTGGCACTTGCGATTTCCTGCTCGACCACGTCTTGGGCGAGCACCTGGCTGCCCACCTGGAAGCCGACGATGATCAACGGGAACAGAAACGTCATGATCCAGAACGAGGGTTTGCCCAGCGTGCTGCGAATCTCGTGCTTGATGACGAGCCACGTGTTTCTCATCTCATCCCCCTATCGCCCGCGAACGGCGGCGACGACGGCGCGCAGGCTGAGACGCTGGCCGTAACTCAGCATCCCGACGCGAAAGACGCGCGCCGCAACCCACACGGCGAACAGCGCCGCGCCGACGAGCAAGAGCAGGCTGAGCGCAATCTGCCAGAGCGGCACCGCGCCCATCCCCCAGCGCATCGTGATCGAAATGTACGCCGTCGGCGGGAACAGCGTCAGCGCGACCGGCAGCGGGCCGTTCGGGTTGAAGAAGAACAGGACAATGACAAAGTAGGGCAGCCCGAACAGCATATTGAGGATACCGGCGACCTGTTGCCCTTCCTGGTACTCGGTAAAGACCGACCCGATGGCGACCATCATCCCGGCGATGAGCATGAACGAGGGCAGGAAGTAGACAGCAGAGACGAGCACGAAATCCCACGGCACCGTGATTACGCGCAGCGGCGGGTAGAATCGTGCGGCGACGATAAGCCCGATTACCGTGGTGGCTACCCAGATAAGCAACTGCGTCAGCGCGACGCACACCAACCCCACCGCCTTGCCGCCGATCAACTGCACCGGCGTGAGTGAGGAGACCAGTATCTCCATTGTGCGGTTCTCTTTTTCGTCGGAGACGGCGCGCATCAGATACTGTGCGGAAGTCATCACGGCAAACAGGAAGAACATCCCGCCGACGAAGGGCAGGAACACGATAAAAAAGTCAGACTCTTTTAGCTCCCGGTGACCATCCGCCGAACGCATCGTCAGGTCGAAGCCACGCGACACACGCCGGGCCACCGCTTCCGGCAAGTCCTTGACCAGGTTGGCGCGCAGGAAATCTTCAAAGTCGTCTTGGACACCTTCGCCAGGGGCATCGTTCCAGTAGTTTAACCACAACTTGCCCGTGGTCAGATAGTCCTGCGGGATCACATAATACGCCTGGATCTCTTGCGCTTCCAGTGCCACACGCGCGGCGGCCTCATCGGGGTAGGCGCGGATCTCGATGGTGTCCTCGCTCTCCAACTGCTGCACCGCAGGATCGAGGATGCCGGCGCGATCCACGTACCCCAGCGGCGCATGGCTGCCCCCACGCACCGAGATGACGATTATGACCGCCATGACAACAACGATCAGCAGCGGGATGCCCAGCGTGCCCAGCAGGAAACTGCGCTTGCGCACCATCTTGAGGTATTCGTGTTTGGCGACGAGGAAGGTCTTGTGCATGAAGGCTCCTTCGAGTGAGTGATTAGTGATTAGGGATCAGGGATCAGGGATCAGGAGCAGATCCCCGAATCACCAATCCCTAATCACTAATCACTGCTCCCTAATCCCTCCTTGCACCACCGACACAAAGATGTCATCCAGCGACGGCTCCGCAATCTCGAAGCGCTCGATCTTGGCAGGGCGCACGGCGACGGCACGCAACACATCCTGAGGGCTCGCGCCGGCCGCCAACGTCAGCCGCCAGGCGCCGTTCTCGCGCCGCGTCTCCAGCACCCCCGGCAGGCCGCCAAAATCCCCCTGGCCCTCGATGATCACGGCGTTGCCGGCGAACCGGCGCTTGATCTCATCCACCTTGCCGTACAGCACCACGCGGCCCTTGTTGATCAACACGATGCGGTCACACATCGCCTCTACCTGATGCATCTCGTGGGCCGACATGACGATCGTCTTGCCCGCGCGGCGCTCTTCTTCGAGTATCTCCTTGATCAGCCGCGTGTTGACCGGGTCGAGCCCGGCGAACGGCTCGTCCACGATGATCAGATCGGGGTCGTGGGCCAGCGTGGCGACGATCTGCGCCTTCTGGTGCATGCCGCGCGAGAGTTCCTGGATTTTCTTCTGGCGGTAGTCGTACAGGTCGAGCCGTCTCAGATAGTCGCCGATGCGCCGGCGCGCGGTGCGCTCGTCCAGCCCCTTGAGAGTGGCCAGGAAGACGAGTGTCGGCTCCAATTTGAGGTCCTTGTACAGCCCGCGCTCCTCCGGCAGGTAGCCGATGCGGCTCTTCTTCGCCTCGTCGAGCGGGCCGCCAAAGACGGCGATCTCGCCGCTATCCGGCTTGAAGATGTCGAGCACCATGCGGATGGTGGTTGTCTTGCCGGCGCCGTTGGGCCCCAGCAGGCCAAAGATCTCGCCGGGCTCGACCTCGAACGAGACGTCGTCCACGGCCTGGACGGCACCGAAGGCTTTGCGGACATTGCGGATAGAGACGGTGGGCATAGTGATTCCCCTTCCCTACACCGTCTCAAACTGGAGCACGCCCAACTGCTGGGCGATGGTGCGTTTGCTCAAATCCAGCATCTCAATCCCAACCACGTAGCCATTCGCATTGAAATCGAGAATCACCCCCGGCTGTACCTCTTCCGACTCGGCAATCGGCGATTCATCCAGGCGGAAGTAAAGGGCATCGTTTTCCTTATCTACTTTCAGTCTCATCTCTGCCTCCTCAAACGACGGTCAAAGAAAACTGTCACCACGCGCTCCGGCTCCACATAGGGATTGACCACTACACGCAGGGAGCGCCCACCATACTCTGGGATAGACTTGATGTAGTGAATGTTGTTGTCCGGCCCAACCTCAGTAGCATCGGGCGCGCCTATCGCACGCCGTAGCCACTCCTCAGGGATATTGCGCTCGCGCAGCATGTCCTTTGCGTGCGCCGAAAGTTCAACATCACCCACACTTTGCATCTTCCACAGCTCTCCAGATTGCACAGCCGCCGAACTCTACCGCGGCTCTGATTATACCAGAAATCCCGTTGCCCACCATCGGACAGGCAACCGGTCAGTGAAGCAGGCCGCCAGCAGCGCCGAAAGGACACAGGGGTAGGACAAGCATCCAGCCTCGCATGGAGCAGGTTCGAGCCTGCCCGCAGCCTGGAAAGGCTGCTCCACGCGCGATTTCACGGCAGGCTCAATTTCAGGGATCAGCCATGGACACGAAGGTTACGTCCCGCCTTTGATCCTTGTGCCCTTCGTGTCCTTTGTGGTAGGCAACACTCGGCTTGAGTGGCGCCGTTTCATCACACACCCTCCTCCATTTCAGTGCGCAGCAATTCCTCGACCTCCGGCCAGGGCAGCTCTTCCCAGCCGAAGCGTTCCAGGTCTATGTAACCGTGCTCGTCGAACTCGACCCCTTCCGCTTCCAGCAGCGCGCGTTGCAGGCCGGCGCCGTGCTCCAGGCAACTGGTGGAGATGCGCCCGCGGCTGTTGACGACGCGCCACCACGGCACGTCGGAACCCTCCGGTATGCTGTGCAGCGCCCAGCCGACGGTACGCGCGGCGTGCGGCTGCCCCAACATGCGGGCGATGGCCCCGTATGAGGTGACCTTGCCGGGCGGCACCTGCCGCGCCAGGCGGTAGACCTGTTCAAAGAAGCCGAGCACCGTCGGGGTGGGCCGAGGCGTCAACGGCGCAGCGCCGGCGGCATCAGCCGGTCTTTGGGGACGGTGCGAAGGTATGCCTCGTACATTTCTGCCGTGTAGTCGCCCTGATAGGCTGCCCACAGTTGTTCGTCGTCGAGCACCAGGGCATCGCAGATGCACCGCATGGTGCCGTGGGGAATATCGGCGCTGCCCGCATCCACCATCGTCACGATGGTATGAGATTCACCACTCAGGCAGACCACACGTTACGAGGCTTCCAAATATGTCGGCGTCCCATAATTCAGGCCGATGGCTGAACAGTGCGATAACGCGGTCGAGAAACCTGGGTGGCTGATGAGGGCTGTGCAAGGAAGCCTGGGTCAATGAGGGGATGACTTTGTCCGTGAGCAGGGCCAGGTGCTCCCGGCAGGGTGTCTCCTGGTTGAACTCGTCGTGGGCCGCGAGGAACTGCCAG
This sequence comes from Anaerolineae bacterium, assembly GCA_034432855.1. Lineage (GTDB taxonomy): Bacteria > Chloroflexota > Anaerolineae > B4-G1 > B4-G1 > DAOUBA01. Next base: position 32,141 of record DAOUBA010000078.1, read on the forward strand.
TACTCAAAGATCGCGTCAATGAACTTGCGGCGCGCCTCGGCCTCAGAGCGGCCCGAAGTGTGGATGTTCAGTTCCGGGCAATACAGGGTTACGCCGATCTCGTCGTGGCTGATCTCGGCTGTCAATAGGGGATCCATCGAATCACCTCACACTTGCTTGCTGTTCGCGTACACTCACCATTATAACCAGGTGCACGGCGGTGTCAACCCTCCCGGCCACGGGGATGCTGTGCAGCGCCCAGCCGACGGTACACGCGGCGTGCGGCTGGCCCAACATGCGGGCGATGGCCCCGTAGGACGTGACCATGCCCGGTGGCACTTGCCGCGCCAGGCGGTAGACCTGTTCGAAGAAACCGGTCGTCGTCATAGCGCGATTGGATCCAGGAGCAGTAGGTCGGGCCGAACGAAGTGTCAGTTCTCTGCCGTAAGCACTCCGATCATGCTCCGTGCATCTGTCTCTGAGCCATTGCCGTCATTCGTCATTCTATATCGGGGGCGTGGAAAAGTCAACGCGGACCTGCGAGGTTGTGCAGATTCAACGCGCCGGGAACCTCACCCCCTTCCCCCGGCCCCTCCCCTCTCCCTCTGGGAGAGGGGAGGGGGTGGCGGCGCAGCCGCCGGGGGTGGGATGAGGTCAATCATTCCGCACCACCAGCGGCAGAAAGACCGCCAGCCGCTGATAAGCGATCTTGAGATCATAATCTTCAGAAGGGGGAGAGATAGTGAAGCGATACTGAGAGTAGGCAATCGTCGCCAGCCCATCAGGGTTGAACGCGACGGCAACATATTGTGCAGTTGCCGCTCCATAACCGCTATCGTCAATGGTGGTGCATTGCCAGGTGGAGAAGGGATTCTCTGGCCCGCAGTTGCCATATAGCAGGCCCAGGGCGTACGCCGGTTGCGCCACTTTGAGATCGGAGGACCCTGTCGCTACTGATCCATCCATATAAGCGATGATCGGATTATCGTCGCCATCTACAGCCAGCGATATGCCCACCTGGGTCTTGGTTCCAATGTCCTCGATGTCATCGCACTGGAACGAGCCTCCCCCGCAGTTGCCGCCGCTGGTTACATCGTAAGCATATTTCAGCTTACCGTGCGTGGCGTCGTAGTAGGCAAACGACGCGCTGCCCAACCTGAACGAGACAAACCGGCCCACGTTCGAGCCATCCGTCCCATCCACAGTCTCGCAGTACCAATTGACGTTGGTGCAGTAGCCACCAAACTCCCATCCGGTGTAATGTGCGAGCACGAGGTCGCCAGCGGTTTCGTCGTAATAGGCGATGTATGGGGTTACATAGGAGCCGCTATTGACCAGGTCCAGTGAGGTGTATTGGCCGACGCCGCTACCGCTGTCCACGGTCTCACAATGCCACTTGCCAGAATCATCTCCCGCGCCGCAGTTGCCCCCACTGTCCACCGGGTAGGCATACTGCAGCCCATCGCTGCTAGATTGTGTATTCCTCAAATAGTAGGCAATGTGAGGGTCTTCTTCTTGTTCGCTATACTTCAGCGAAGCGTATTCTCCGTAGTGAAGATGGATAGCGCTGGAATCTTGAATGGTATAGTATTGTCCTCGAAAAACTATCACAACCGCGAAGATTTTGCTCTTGGCCGCACCGGCCTGAAAGAGCCGGTGCTGGCGGGATTTCTTCCAGGAAAGAAACGCTTCCAGCGCCGCCGGTTCA
>DAOUBA010000079.1:0-1936 GCA_034432855.1 Anaerolineae bacterium
TCGCTGCCTCGTCCCGCGCGAGCACAAAGGTGCAGTCATCCGCGAAGGACGACTCCTCGTCCGCTGGCAGCCGAAGTGTAAGCAGCCCCTTGCCCAGAAACTCGTCGTTGCGTCGAATCGGCAGGGGCAGCTCGACACTTCCCTCCGGCTCCACGCCCTCGCGCTCCAGATACTCCCGGAACTGCGCCATGTAGTTGGCGCGAACGGCGAAGATCTCCAGGGTCTCCAGCAGTCGCAGGTACTGCGGGTGTTCGCCGTTCAAGGCCGAGCTCCGCTTCAGGCTGAAGTCCAGACCGCGCAGGCGCACGCCACGCCCAAAGAGCTGGATGATCTCCGATCCCTCGCCGCGTCCGATATTGAGCAGACCCATGTTGGAGACGCGCCAGCTGCTCCATCCCTCGATGAACTTCTTCGCACCCACGAGCACCTTGATCGGAGACCGAGGGAGATTCACTCGGCCGAAAAGCGAAGGCTCGAAGGCCTCATCCGGGTCGAGCGTGATGCCCGCGTCGTCGGCCTCCACGAGCCGCCGGAAGGTCGAGGTGTCGCCGATGTAGATCACGCCGAAGTAGTCGCCCGTGGGACTAGCCTTCAGCCCCAGTTCTCCCTGACTGCCTCTGATAGCGGCCATGTGCAGCCCCGCACTGCCGTCTGCGTTGAACACGGAGCTCACGATATCGGCATACAGTGATCTCGCGTCGCGGCGGGACTGTTCCAGGTACTTGAAGCGCCCGTCGAAAACGTCCTCCCCGTAGGCGTTCTGCAGCCCGCTCTTTCCCGCGAGCAGCCTCTCAATCCCTCTCGTGGCCCAGCCGCGCTCGTTGCGCAGGAAGCGGTGCAGGAACCGCGCGACGGTCAGCACATCTGAGCGTTCTCGCCCTGCCTCACGATAGACTGCATTCACGCTACTGCCGACGAAAATCCAGAGCGGCGCCTCCAGGTTGTAGGCGCTGGCAGCCGCTCCGTCGTCGCCAAAGGCCCGCTGCTGCTGGTAGAAGGAGAGGAGGTTGGCGAGTAACAGCGTGTCGGTCATCTCCTCGGAGGTGTCCTCACGCAGGTTGAGCACACGGAAGTCCTTGCCGTAGCCGTCTTCGTAGAAGTACTTGTAGGAGTAGTCGGCGACGATTGCCTTGCCATACTCGACTGTAAGAGCGTCATTGCGCGCGGCGGTAAGCGCCTGCCCGAAGGTGGCGCTGTACTCAAAGGTGAACCCGGTCTGTCCCAGCGCGTCGCGATAGCGCCGCCAGGTCTCGCCGCCGCTGCCCTTGTGCCCCTCGTCCACGAAGATCAGGTTATTGCCCTCGAAGGCCTCCACCGCGACGGTGACCCCGCCGCCCCTCTTCTCTTCAACCAGTTTGTGAATCTCGATCACTCGCACCACGTCGCGGCCACCCAGCCCCAGGCCGCTCTCGGCGTTCTGAAACCGCTCGCAGGGGACGCCCGAGAGGCGCATCTCCTCCAGGTGCTGTTCGGTCATCCCCTCATTCGGGGTGATGAGCAGGATGTTGTCCAGCGGCCCGCGATGGTAGTGCAGGAACTGGCGGTAGTTGAAGTGCATGATCAGCGTCTTGCCGCTGCCGGTGGCCATCCAGTAGGCTATCTTGTCCAGGTCGGCTTCCCCAAAGCGCGGATACGGGTCTTCGCCGGCAGGCAGGGTCGCGTTGCGCTGGTCAACGAAGCGGTTCAACTCGACCAGGAAACTCGCCCGGTGGTTGAGGATGCGGTCGAGCACGATCTCGGTGAAGAGCACGGCCAGGTGCTGAAAGTAGCGAAGGCGAATCGGCTCCGGCCGATGGCGGTTCATGGCTTCGAGGTGACGCCGGATGTTGTCGTCATAGGCGGCCAGGGTTAGCCGGTCAACCTTCACCTGGTCGCCCCGGGCGATGAGATGATGGTACAGGTGGCTGCGGCCTTCGGGATCGAAGCCCTCGGCCAC
>DAOUBA010000080.1:0-5647 GCA_034432855.1 Anaerolineae bacterium
GCGACTCCGCCGCAGGTGTGGTTGAGTGCCCCGGCGGGTGTTATCAGCGGCGCGTTCACCGTCACGTGAAAGGCGCGTAAGGGTGCGAAAACGGTTTTTTTACTTGCGTACCTCATCCATCTGGCGTATAATCGCTATCGGAGGTAAGCGATGCTCGAAGTGAAAGCGCAACCCAGTGTCGAGGTTCATATCACCCTCAGTGGGCAACCCGCTGAGCGCTTATCTGTTGCTGCTGCAAAGCAGGGAGTTTCCATCACGGAATGGCTCCGGGTTACCCTGGAGCACCTGCTGGGGGCAGATGAGGAAGAACACACCGCGCTGGAGGAATGGCAGACTCTGGGACTGGCCGCTTTCGAGGCCGGGTGGGACAACCCCGAGGATGCCGTATACGACAATTGGAGACAGGTATATGGCGTTCCAGCGCGGTGACGTCGTGTTGATCCCATTCCCCTACACCGATCTCAGCGCGACGAAGGCCCGGCCGACTGTAGTGGTCAGTGTGCCGGAATATCAGGATGCGCGAGGCGATTTGATCCTGGCGTATCTCACCTCGCAGACGGCGCCATATGATGCTGAGTTCGACTACCTATTGGAAGACTGGGCTGCGGCGGGTTTATTGAAGCCTACGTTGATGCGGGCGTGCCTTGCCGTTGTGAACGAACGTCTCGTGCAATACCAGGTCGGTACGCTTTCGGCTCGCGATATGACCGAAGTGAACAAGCGACTCCAGCGCGCCCTGGGTCTATAATCCTGCTGTGATGTGTTGACTCGCATGAAGTTTATCCGTCAAAAGCCCCCGTTCTTGTGCCGGGGGCTTTTCACATTGAGGGTTACCTGATGGTGGCGAAATGTCATCACCGATGCCTTCACCGTCACCTGGGGGGCGACAGATGCGCAGGCGGGTGTGGCGTGGTACGACCTGGACGTGAGCGTGGACGACAGCCTCTGGTGGCGATGTCTGCATCCCTACGGCGGTTCGAGGCTAACGCCTGCGCAGGTCGCCGATGGCATTGTGGCCCGGAGCAACGCCGGGCGCGTGGTCCATAACTATGGGGCCGCCGATCGTCAACGACCGGCTGGCTCAGATGACAGTAGTGAACTTACACATTTGACGGTATCCCGGGCGACCTGCCGCCTCGAAAGCCCCCGAGACGGATTTTGACCCGCTCATTGAAATCAGGTATACTCCACGTCACAACCAGGCAGCGATGTAAGGAGCCGAGCGAAAGCATGGCTGAGCCCACATCACACGTAGAAACCGAAGCAGCCGACAAGGATCAATACCTGTCCGCCATCTTCGAGGTAGCGAGAATCCTGGCTACTGAGCGGGACCCGGAGACCATGCTGTCCATGTTTCTACCTCGCCTCATCGCGGCGTTGGAGGCAGCCGACACGGGCGTGCTGTTCCTGTGCGACGAGACGGACGGGCGGCTAGTCGTCAGCCAGGCGCATGGATACGATCCCGCCACGTTGAGCAGGGTTCGTATCGCGCCGGGCGAGGCGATGGGTGGCAAAGCGTTTCAGACCGGACGGGTTGAATTGTATCCTACCCCGGAGGCCATTGCCGCAGCCAGAGAGGACTTGAGAACGGAGAATCGCGAGTCGTTCAGAAAAGCAACCGCCGGCCTGGACCAACCACGGAGCGCCGTCTGCATACCGCTGATCGCGGGACAGGTCAAGGTGGGCGCTTTGCTGCTGGAGAGCCGGAGACAGATCAATGCCTTTGCCCGGGAGGCCGTCCATTTCCTGAAAGCCATAGCCGACCTGCTCGCTCTATCAATCGAGAACACGCGCCGGAGAGAGAAAACTCAGGCCTCCCGCGCCATTGAGGAGGCAAACCGCCTCAAGGCAGAGTTGATCTCCATCCTGGCCCACGAGATGCGTACCCCGCTGACTTCGATCAAGGGCTACTCCACGGCGTTGCTGGTGGAGGAAACCACCTTCAGCCCCGCGACCCAACGCGAGTTCCTGCAAATCATAGACGAAGCATGCGATGTCCTGCAGGGCCTCATCCACGACCTGCTGGAGTCATCAATCATTGATGCAGGACTCCTGAGACTCGAACCTCAACCGGTGAGGCTGCCACGTCTAGTCCACAGTGTGACCGATGACATCGCGCGCCGCAGTCCACAGCACTGTTTCCTGGTTGACTTTGCGCAGAATTTTCCACTCCTGGACGCCGACCCTCAGCGCATTGAGCAAGTGCTGCGCAACCTGCTGGACAATGCAGTCAAGTACTCACCACAAGGGGGATTGGTCGTCGTGCGGGGCGAAGTGCGCGGGGACGAGGCGGTGGTCAGCGTGGCAGACCAGGGAGTGGGCATCGCTCCCGAACACCTGAACCGGCTGTTCGAAAAGTTCTTCCGTATCGAGTCGGGAATGGGCCGCCACGTCGTGGGCTCAGGGCTGGGGCTGCCGATCGCGCGCACGATCGTGGAGAGCCACGGGGGCCGTATCTGGGCCGAGAGCCGCCCGGGAGAGGGTAGCACGTTCTACTTCACACTTCCCTTGGGTGGGCCGAGTCAGGAGTTGGCAGAGCGGGAGGAGTAGATGGGCGAGAAGATCCTGGTCGTGGACGACGAGCCGCGAGTGGTGCGCCTGGTCAGTCAAGTTCTGCAGGCGGTGGGTTACCAGGTGGTCGCTGCCGCCAACGGAGAGCCGGCTATCGAGAGGGTGGCCCTGGAGCAACCCGACCTGGTGTTGCTCGACATCCGGCTGCCCGGCGCTCTCGATGGTTATGCCGTATGCCGCCGCATCCGCGAGTTCTCCGACGTGGCGGTAATCATGCTCACGGCCAAGGCGCTGGAAAGCGACATGCTAGACGGCTTCGACGCAGGCGCCGACGATTACCTGACCAAGCCCTTCAGCGCCAAGGAACTGGTGGCGCGGGTCAAAGCCGTCCTGCGGCGTACCCAACATCCTGAAGAAAAAGTCACCGCCGCGTTCACCTGCGGCGACCTGGCGATCGACTTCGCCCGGCGCACCGTCAGCGTGGGGGGCAAGCAGGCATCCCTCACGCGCACCGAGTACGCCCTGCTGCGCCTGTTGGCCCTCAATGCCAACCGGGTCATGGCACACCAGGAGTTGCTGGTGGGGGTCTGGGGGCTAGAGTACCAAGACGACGTAGACTACCTGCGGGCTTACATTCATTACCTGCGGCGCAAGTTGGAAGCAGATCCCTCGAACCCGCGCTACATTCTAACCTCACAAGGGGTGGGTTACATGCTGGCCTGTCCTGAAAAAGGCGGTGATTAGGCTTCACCTGACCGAATCTTGCCGCTTCCCCCAAGCGGGCGGGATTTGCCTCTGGCGAAACCCGCCCGTTTTTCACGAGTTTTTGATTTCCCCGGCCAGCCTTTTCATGAGAATCCAATGACTTTTGTGTTACACTACACACAGAAGTCATTCGGGTGTGTTGCATTTGAGTTGAGAGCAGCAGTAGCCTCAAACACAGAGGCGTTTCTAACCGCCAAGACGCCAAGAACGCGAAGAAAAACTGAAATCTTGGCGTCCTTCGCGCCTTTGCGGTGAAAATCGGGAGTAGCCATCAGATCGCGCTATGGAAAGCGTGGCTACTCCAACTGATTTGAAACACACCCAAGTCATTCCCCCCTGGGGGATAGTTCATCGCGGGAGATGGCAGAATGGTGGAGTGTGAACCGGTTGAGCTTGTGGAGATCATAGAGGGGAACGGGGCGGTCACTTCTATCATATCGGCTCTGGAAGAGATCCAGGGCCGATATCGTTACCTGCCCCAGGAGGCGCTGATCCTGGTCAGCGAGCGGCTGGGCGTGCCTCTCAGCCAAGTCTACAGTGTAGCCACCTTCTATCACGCTTTCAGCCTGGTGCCACGTGGCAAGCACACGATCCGCGTGTGCACCGGCACCGCCTGCCACGTCCGTGGAGCGGTGCAGGTGCTGAACCGCCTGGAAACCAGGCTGGGCGTTGAGTCGGGAGAGACGACGCGCGACCGGCAATTCACCCTCGAAACGGTCAACTGCCTGGGCTGCTGCGCCCTGGGGCCCGTCGTGGTGGTGGACGAAGAGTACGAAGGGCAGATGACGACCAAGAAGGTGGACCGGTTGTTGAAGCACGCGGTGCATCAGGCTGCCGGGGATAGCGATGACTGAACTGCGCAGCCCGCAAGCTCTCGCCGGCTATCGTCGCAGGATACAAGCCGCCGCCGATCCTCAGCGGCGCTGTATCCGGGTCTGCGATGGCACGGGCTGCCGCGCCCTGGGGAGTCGCAAAGTGTTGGCCCGCTTGCAGGAGACCTTGCGCGAGGCAGGGCTGGCCGACAAAGTGGAGGTCATTCCCACCGGCTGCCCCGGCTTCTGCGAACTGGGGCCGCTCATCACCATCGCTCCCGAGCGGATTGCCTACAACAGGGTCTCTGTAGACGACGTGCCAGCCATCGTGACGCGGACGATCGCCCAGGGGGAGATCCTCGACGGCCTGGTCTTTGTGGATCCGGTGACGGGGCAGGCCATCATCCACGATCACGAACTGCCCTTCTACACCAGGCAGATGCGACGGGTGCTGGAGTTGAACGGACGGATCGACCCCACCCGCATCGAGGATTACCTTGGCTATGGGGGCTACGCTGCTCTCGGCACAGCGCTGTACGAGATGACGCCAGAGCAGGTCATCGAGGAAGTCAAGCAATCCGGCCTGCGCGGCCGGGGCGGGGCCGGATTCCCCACCGGCACGAAATGGCATCTCTGCCGCCAGTCGCCGGGCGACGTCAAATACGTCATCTGTAACGCCGACGAGGGCGACCCTGGCGCTTTTATGGATCGCAGTATTCTCGAGGGCAACCCCCACAGCGTCGTGGAGGGGATGATCATCGGTGCGTATGCCATGGGCGCGAGTCAGGGGTACGTCTATATCCGCAACGAATATCCCCTGGCTGTCCAGAACCTCAGGATCGCCCTGCAACAGGCACGCGAACACGGATTGCTGGGGAAAAACGTCCTGGGCTCTGGCTTCGACTTTGACGTCGAGATCCGGGTCGGCAGCGGGGCGTTCGTGTGCGGCGAAGAGACGGCATTGATGGCCTCAATCGAGGGCAGGATCGGCGAACCCCGGCCGCGTCCCCCTTATCCGGCTCAGAGCGGCCTGTGGGGCAAGCCGACCAACATCAACAACGTCAAGACATGGGCCAACGTGCCTCTCATCATTAAGAACGGTGCTGCCTGGTTTGCCGGCATCGGCACAGACAAGAGCAAGGGCACCATGATCTTTTCCCTGGTGGGCAAGATCCAAAACACCGGTTTGGTCGAAGTGCCGATGGGCATTAGCCTGAAGGAGTTGATTTACGACGTCGGCGGCGGCATCCCCGGCGGCAAGGAATTCAAGGCCGCCCAGATCGGCGGGCCATCCGGTGGGTGCATCCCGCGCGAGCACCTGGACGTGCCTCTCGACTATGAGTCGCTGACGGCACTGGGAGCCATCATGGGCTCCGGCGGCCTGGTGGTCTGCGACGAGGACACCTGCATGGTGGACCTGGCCCGCTACTTTCTCAAATTCACCCAGGAGGAATCTTGCGGCAAGTGCGTCCCTTGCCGGGTCGGCACACGGGCGATGCTGGAGACGTTGGAGCGCATCTGCGCCGGCCAGGGTCGCGCAGGGGATATCGAATATCTGG
>DAOUBA010000081.1:0-44528 GCA_034432855.1 Anaerolineae bacterium
GGAGACATCCATTGTCAGGCTTGCCCGTTTTTCAAAAAATCAGCCGGGCAGGTCTATTGCCCCCTGCCTGCAAATCACCGCTCCGAGGGTCAAATTGTCCCTTGACATTTCACCGCATTTCTTTCAGGTGTCTGGACTCCAGTTCGGTTTGTGTATCATCGTTTGTGCACAATTTGCCTCATCGTACTGCACTCAATAGCCACCTCCTTTCTTCACCGTTATTCGTGCCCGGCCCACCATCTCTGAAACGAAGAACAGGGCATTTTGGTTACACTACCATTATACTCCAATAACCGATACCATGTTAGGGGTAAACCGTTCACGCTGCTCTGTACTCCCCCACCAAATGCACCCGCCGCGCCGGCGGCGTGATGCGCTCCAAGAGGCAGGCCAGGCGGAACAGCGGTTCGCCGAAGGCCAGGTAGGTCGGGTCGCCGATGAAGCGCAGCGACACTCGCACCAGCCCGGCGGTGCGGGCCAGGCGCTCGATCTGGGCGGGGGTGTTGGCGCGGTAGAAGGCGGGGAAGGTGTCGGCCTCCGCCCGTCCGTAGAGGCGGCTCACCAGCCGCCCCCGCACCGGGCGCAGCATGCGGTTAAAGGCCAGGAGGGGATTGTGCAGGTTGGGGGTGAGGAAGATGAAATGGCCCCCCGGCGTCAGCACCCGCGCGACCTCGCCGAATGCGCGCACCGCATCCGGCAGGTGCTCCAATACCCACGAGCCGCACACCAGGTCGAACGAGCCGTCGGCGTAGGGCAACGCCTCTGCCAGCCCACAGGCCAGCGCGAGCGCACGGGTGCGGTGTTCGCGTAGCGAGGTGGGGTCGGGGTCCAGCCCGGCGACGAACCCGGCGCGCGGGTGTAGCCGTTCCAGCACTCCGCCGCGCCCGCAACCCAGGTCGAGCACGCGCGTGGTTGGCGTCAGGTGCGCAGCCACCGCGTCCTGATAGACATGGCTTGCAGGCTGCCAGCCGGGGCGCATCCCGGCGTAGCGCCGGCGGTAGGCTTCTTGTCGGTCGAGCGGGAGCATTGCTCATCTGCAGTTGCGCCGTAGAAGGCGGGCCGCCGAAGCAATCTCTGATCTGCTTGGAGATTGCTTTGCACCCCTACGGAGCATTCGCAATGACAATCGGCCCTCTTTCAATTATACTCATGTTGCGCGTAATGGACAAGCGAGAGGTAACTATTCAGGCTGGGAGGCTGACTTAACGCCCAAAGATGTCATTGCGAGCCACCGTCCCCGACATTGTGCTCCGGTATGTCGGGCCAGAGGCGGCGAAGCAATCTCCCGCTCGTGGCAAGGAGATTGCTTCGTCGGCCTGCGGCCTCCTCGCAATGACAGCGGCTGAATAGTTCAGCGATTGAAATCGCCTCTTGAGGGCTCTTAGCCGGGCGTCCACCTGCGTGGACGCTGCCGCAGCGACCGCGTAGGCGGTCGCCCGGCGCGCAGCGCCCTCCCAGGCGCGGTTTCAACCGCCTGCCTGAGCAGTTACAGCGAGAGTTTGACGATTTGACGGCTCGTTGGTATAATATTACCCGTCAACACTCCTCGGTAGCTCAATTGGCAGAGCGGCCGGCTGTGACGGAAGTTGCAGCCCTGATCAGCGATGGTCAGCGGAAAAACGGGGTGAATTCAGGGAAGCCGTAACACTGCGGGTGACGGTAATCCTGAGCCAAGCCCGGCGAATGGGTGGAACGTAGCCGGGAAGGTGCAGAGACTAGGCGGTGAGGAGCCCGACCAATAAGCCGCCCATGAGCGCCCCGCACCCCTCGTGGGTGATGAGATAGTCCGTTCCCTGTGGAAACATAGGGGTAGACGTAACCGGTTGGCTGTAGGTTCGAGTCCTACCCGAGGAGCCTTGTCTACCGTGCTCCACCGTGGAAGCGACCTGGTTACAGGGTTGAGCCGCCAACGTCGGGAGGTAGATGATGGACGATGTACAAGTGCTTACAAGATTGATCACCCAATTGTCTCCCGATGCCCGCCAAGAGGTGCAAGATTTCGCCAGATTCTTGCTCTCTAAACAGAAGCCTCGTTTGGTTAGAAAGCCCAGGTTGAACTGGAAAGGGGCGTTGAAAGACCTGAGTGACCAGTATACTTCGGTGACGCTCCAGCATGAAGCGCTGGAATGGTGGGCGGCGGATGTATCTTCTCGACACTAACATTCTCCTGGAACTTCTCGACGAGGAACACAGCAGTGAAGTAGAGCATCTCTTCGCGGCAATATCTACTGACCGATTGTTCATCACAGACTTTGCCCTCTACTCCCTCGGGATCATTCTCTTCCGCCGGCAACTCGGCAACGTTTTTGTACAGGTGGTTGAGGATCTGCTCATTGAAGCGGGTGTGAATCTAGTGCGGCTCGTCCCGGCAGATATGAAGCGGGTTGAACACACAGCCGACTGCTTTCGGTTGGATTTTGATGACGCCTACCAGTATGTGGCGGCACAAGAGTATGATCTGATGCTGGTGAGTTTCGATAGTGACTTTGAGCGCACGGAACGCGGTCGGAAGACCCCAGCCGGGATATTGGCGACGACTTGATAGCGGGCCTCGATTCTTGTCCAGTTGTGTGACAGAAGGGAAGCGCCGCTTCCCTTTTTGTTTCCGATGCGAGACAAACGATCTCCAATGGCTGCCCAGTTGCGCCGTACCCGTCCGGCCCACCTGGTGCTGGCGGCGTGCGCATTGTTCATCCTGGGATACAGCCGCCCCGCGCCCCTCCACATTCCCCTCGGCCCGCCGCAGCAGGTGGTGACCGTCAATCCTCTCGTCGGCGTGCACACCCGCCTCACCGACGAGGTCGAGGAATGGAAAATCCGCCGCACGCTGCAGATGGTGCGCGAAATGGGCGCCCCCTGGGTGGTCGAGTTCTTCCCCTGGCCCTACCTCGAACCCAGGCAGGGTCACTTCGATTGGGATCACGCCGATATGGTGGTGCGCCACGCGGAGAACCAGGGGCTGACGTTGATCGCCCGCCTGGGCTGGACACCCGCCTGGGCGCGTCCCAAGCCACAGGTGCAAGAGACCACGTTGACCTATCTCGATGCCGAACACTATGACGATTTTGCGGATTTCGTCGCCACCTTCGTCGCGCGCTACAAGGGGCGCGTGAATCACGTCATCTTGTGGAACGAGCCGAACCTCACTTTCGAGTGGGGCCATCGGATGGTGGATGCGGCGGAATACGTCGAAATGCTCAAGGCGGTCTACCCCCGCGCACACGCCGCCAATCCCGACGTGATTGTGTTGGCGGGGGCGCTGGCGCCGACGCTCGAGCCGGAAGGCAGTGCGGCAGGTTTGAACGACCTGATCTATCTGGAGCAGATGTACGGGGCCGGCGCCGCGCCCTATTTCGACGCGCTGGCGGCCCACGCCTATGGCTTTACCTCCCCGCCCGAGACGCCGCCTGCGCCCGACGTGCTCAACTTTCGCCGTGTGGAACTCTTGCGCGAGATCATGATCGCGCACGGCGACGGAGAAAAGCCGGTGTACGTGACCGAGGCGGGCTGGAACGACCATCCGTTCTGGATACACAGGGTACGGTCGGCGCAGCGCGTCGCATACACTATCGCCGCTTATGAATGGGCGCGCCAGAACTGGCCGTGGTGCCGCTGTGTGGCGATGTGGGCCTTTCGCTATCCCGCCCCCACCCGCAGTTACCTGGATCACTTTGAGTTCGTCACGGCAGATTTCGAGCCGCAGGCGATCTATCTCCAGGTGCAGGAGTACACTCGGGGCGAGAAGGGCCAATGATAAATGACCAATCAGTCCGATTGAAATCACCTCTTTGGGCGCTTCGCGCCAGGAGGCTGCAATGAAATCCGCCATTCTCGCCGTCGGCGATGAACTGACCTGCGGCTACCGCCTGGATACCAACTCGCAGGCCATCTCGCGTCACCTGACCGCCCTGCCCACCGAGGTCGCCCTGCACCTCACGGTGGGCGATGACATGGCGGCGATCCAGCACGCCTTGCACGTCGCGCTCGACGTCGCTGACATCCTCATCATCACCGGCGGGCTGGGGCCGACGGAGGACGACCTGACCCGCCAGGCAGTGGCGGCCTATTTCGGCGTGGAGTTGGTGGAAGACGCCGAGGCGCTGGCCCGTATCCAGGAGCGCTTCGCCCATCGGCGCCTGCCGATGCCGGAGAGTAACCGCATTCAGGCGCTCGCGCCCGCCGGTAGCACGGTCATCCAGAACGATCGCGGCACCGCCGCTGGCTTCTACGTGGAGGCGGGTGGTAAGCACGTCTTTGCCGTGCCGGGTGTGCCTTACGAGATGGAGGGGATGCTGGCAGGCTTTATCTTGCCCCGCTTGCGCCAGATCGTGGGGACGGGCAACTATGTCCGGCGGGCTGCCCTCAAGGTCTACGGACTGCCGGAATCGGCGATCAACGAGCGCATCAGACCACTGCTGGCGCGCGGGCGTAATCCGCTCCTGGGGCTGCTTCCGGTGCGCGGCACCATCACCGTCGAGATCGTCGCCACAGGCAAGACGCCCGAGGAGACACAGGCGCTCATCGAGGCGGATTTGGTTATGCTGCGGGACCTGCTGGGGCACTATATTGTCAGCGAGAATGAGCGCGAACTCCCGCAGGTGGTGGCCGACCTGCTGGTCGAGCGCGGGCTGACGATCGCGGTGACGGAGGCAGGCACAGCGGGGCTGGTGACTGCCCGGCTGATCGAGCCGGCAGGGAGCGAGCGTTGGTTCCGCGGCGGAAGTGTGCCGGGCATTGTGCCCGCCAGCGAAGGTGAGGCTCAGGCGCGGGCGCTGGCAGCGCAGGCGGCGGCGCTGGCCGACGTTGGAGTGGGCGTGGGTGAAATCATCGTGCCCGCCGACAGCACCCCCACGCGGCCCTACGGCCTGCTCCACGCGGCGGTGAACCTGCGCGGGCATGAGAGCGTGCGCGAGTTCCGTTTCAACGGCGAGCGCCTCGTTGTGCGCGAGTGGGCCGCCGACGCGGTGCTCAATCTGGTGCGATTGTGTGTGCGTGAAAGTTCAGCCGCAACAGGTAATCCGGCGAGCGAATTTCCATCTGCGCGGTGGGCAAATCGGCGACACAGTAGAGATTCTCATAGTGTTTGAACCCCGCCAGGGGCTGCTCCTGCCCGTTGCGCAACAGTGGCCCCTCCCAAGCGAACGACAGGGTTTCGCCCCGTAATGTCGTGCAGCGTACTGAGGGGCCTCCGAAGGTCACCTCCAGAGCCAGCACCTTCTCCTGGAACGCCCCAAAATCTCCATCTTGTGCTGCGCGTCCCATGTGGCACAGCCAGACGTTTTGCCGGCCATAGGAGCGCAGTTCACAGTAAGCGCCGGGCCCTCGCTTGATAAGATCAAAGCCCTGAGAGGCGGTCAGCGCCAGATAGCCATCTCCTTTCCTGGCGAAAGCCCACCCATCCTGCAGCGCGTACTCGTCGAAGGCATAGACCGGGAAGTAGGCGTGTGTGAACCCCATCCAGTCGTCTTCCGGCAGGTTGTGGATGGCGATGAGCACGTCCTTCCACTGAGCGACGCGCGGTAGTACAGCGTTGCCCAGCCAGAAATTCGGCGCGCAGGCGTCGCTCCCCGATACGCAGGCCGGATGCGTGACGAAAACGACAGCGGTCGGTCCCAGCGTCGCCTGCCAGATGTGCTCCCGATAGCCTGGCCGGCCTGGACGGTAATCCTGTGCCGAGCAGAGCATATAGTCTGCAGTCCTGTAAGTGACCTTGTTGACCTCGCGCGCTTTCTCGGAATCGGAGGGAGCAGCGGTCACATGCCGCTCGCAGTTCCACATTTCCTCCGGGGAGGTGGCGATTTGGGACAGGATAGGCGGGAGTTCATAGTTCTCTGTACAGGCCAGGCCAACGAACCCGCTAAGGTGGTGATTCCAGATGCCCGTACCCCACATCAGCCGGGTGATGCCCGCGGTGGCGTCCAAAAGCCCCCCTTTCACGTCGGTGATATGGGCGCGCCCTTGAGTGGAGCCGAGAACGCCCTTGTACGAGTTGAGGGCGATGGTGAGGAACACCTTGTCCATCAACACTGCTGCCATCTCCCAAACCTGCTCGTTCTCGGCCAGGTCAACCAGGTGCGAAAGCGCCAGCAGGATGTCGGCCAAGGTCTCGCTCGAATCCCAGTCCGCGAAGCCGTGGGTCCCGCGTGCATGCAGCCAAGCCAGCGCCAGCCGCTCCCCTTTTTCGCGGTGCCACTGGCCGCTCTGGCCGCTGTTGGCGAAGGTGCGCTCCGGGTAGCGTTGCCCGGCCAGGATTTCGCACGTGTGGAAGAGAATGCTGTGGCCCTCGGCGGTATAGTCCATCACGTCGGCACCCGGCTCATCGTGCCAGTATTTGAAACTCAGAATACACTCCTCCAATGGCTGTTTGAGCGCTTCGGGGAACTCGGGCTTGTCGCCGAAGCGATACAGCATACCCAGCAGACTGAGCAGGGTGCGGTCGCTGTTTATCTGGCGCCGGTTGACATGCTCGATAGCCTCCATCACCACAGAAGCTTTGACTTTAGTCCACCAGCCCAATGCCATCCTCGCAATCTCGGAGAACAGGTCGGGAACCGTGCGTCGTGCCGCGCTGGTCAGGGCTTCCCGACGTCGCCCGGAAAGGCTATCGTAGGGGGACTCGGAATATGTGTTGCTGCCCAGCGTCCACACATCGAGTATTCGCCTGAAGCGGATCTGATCCTCGTAATACTCCTTGATCCATGGCGTCAGGATGACCCGATGCGGCCCCGGCTGGGTGACGAAAGAGGGGGCCAACTTGACCTGTTCTTCCCTGGTCCCGCGCACGTACAGCCGCGTTTCGGAATAGATACGACCCGACATGTCCTGAAGACGGGCCATCACCTCCGCTGCCACCTTCGTATCCTCCGGCCAGTGCAGGACGATGGCGTCGTTTCCGGCGCAAACGTCGAGATCGAGATAGGCTGCCTCAAACAGCCTTTCGAACACCCCGCGCCGGGCCACCTGCATGATCGTGGTCGGCAGCCGCACCTGCATATTGGTGACGGGCCGGGCGGAAGCAGGCTCGCACACCTGCAACGCCATCGCGAGCGGGCATTCTCCTCCTGCGGCGACTCCTTCGAAGCGCACCAGGATGCCATTGGCCCCTTTTTGAAATGCGGCCTTAAACCCGACACTGCGTGGATGATCGGCAAAGTGTTCCTGGCGATGAACGTGTTTCCCATTCAGCCACACGTCCGCCGGCCCGTAGGTGGTGAGCAGCAGCAACACCTCTTGGGCCGTCTCGCTCATCACTTCGGTATACGCCCACGAGCGCAGGTAGTGACACGCAGGATAGAAGGCCGTGCGGTCAACAAAGTGATCTTCCCGGCACCGGGCATAAGTCCAGACCCCCTCATAGTCTCCCACCTTGAACGTACCCTCGGTCAGAGGCCCCTGCTCGGCCGGCGTCTCTGTAATGCCCGAGTCTTGTTCGTAATATTGGCGGGCAATCTGCAATCTGAGGTCCTGGCCCGTGAAACGCTCCAGATCGCGCACAGGGATGGCCTGAGGGCCACCCACTACCCAGTTGTGGATAAAGCCATCCCGGAGATCGTATTGGACGTAGTAGATGGGCATCTGATGTGACTCCTTGAAGGATTTTGTTAGCGCGCCAAACCGCTGGGGTAGGGGGCCATTCTCGCGCTACGGAAGGCGCGACTCTTGTGGCGCGCCAACAAGGTTTTTGGGACACGGATGAGGGTGTTACGTTTACAGTGCTATGTGGAAACAGAGGCTTTGCCCGGCCCGGCCTGGTCTCGACTGTAAGGCTGTGGAAGCCGCGAGAACGCGACGAATCCTATGCCGATGATCAATTCGCCACCCAGAATGAGCCAGCGCAGCCAAGTCGTGCTCCATGCCTGTAGCCAGAGCAAGAGCAGATCGGCCACGAAGATCAGCAGCAACTCGATGCCAGCGATTCTGCAAAACCGCCTGAGCAACTGATGGCGCCGGACGCCCTCTCTGAAGTACGCCTCGGCAACGACCGTGAGGGCCAGCCAGAGCAACCCAGCCAGAATCATATATACCTTGTCATAAAGCCTTGCCAGCCAGGCGCGCGTTACCGCGCTTTCGACGTACAATGCCCCGTAAATACCGAAAGCGCCGAGAAGGGCATTCCGGCTGATGATGATGAACCATATCCCTAACGCCATGACCACAACCCACATCAGGTAAGCCAAAATATAGCGCAACCCCAACCCCCTCACCCTTCCACCTCCTCAGCCTGCACTTCCACCTCCGCATCTAGAATGCCGACGTCTGCCAGAGCGACCAGAAAGTCTTCGTACAAGATCGGCTTACGCAGGTACACATCGGCGTCTTTCGCCAGGCTGTTATCCTCCTGATCCAGCCAGGAACAGAGCACCACAGGGATATGACGGGTAGCCTGGTGCGATCTGAGCATACGCAGCACATTCCAGCCCATGGTGCCCGGCGAGCCGACCTCCAGCACAATTGCGGCGGGATTCTCGCGTTGGGCCAGCGCCAGCGCGTCCTCGCCCATGTAGGCGAACACGATCGGGTGAGCGCTCTTGAGCGCGTAGCGCCGCATCAAGTAGCAGAAACTCGCATCGTCCCCGACGACCATGATCTTGGCACTGCCCATAGCCACCTTCTCCAGTGAATGCCTTGTATTCTTCGCCCATTCGCTGGTACTACTCTACTCCGTTGCAGTAAAAAAGTCATCCACTTTTGGGACGAACTTTTGCATTTCTGGGACAAATGTAGGGGGTCATCCTGCCTTACGATGATCCTCGCCGGTAGGCGCGTGGAGATACCCCGACTTCCTGCCGGAAAACGCGCGTAAAGTACCCGCTGGTGGAAAAGCCCACCTCCATCGCTACCTCTGTGACACTCTTGTCTCCTGCCTCCAACAATGCCTTGGCCCGCTTTACCCGGTAGCGGTTGAGGTACTCGATCGGCGTCAGGCCTGTCTCCTGCCGGAAGCAGCGGGTCAGATGACGCTCGCTCAAGCCGACGTATGCCGCCACATCGCTGCGCGAGACCGGTTCGGAGTAGTGGTCGTGGATGTAGGCCATGGCCTTTAATACCGCGCGATAGGTTTCAGAGCCAGGTCTGTGCCTGCGTGCCAGCGCAGCTGTCATGCACTCCAACGTCTCCTCGACGGTGAAGAGCCCTTTTTGCAGCACGCTCGTCACACCGCGGTTCAAACGCGCCATGTCCTCCTCCGTCAGTGCCTGTCCCGTCAACACGATCACCGGGATACCGCGGCTCGCCTCGTCCGTGCGCACGGCCTCCAGGACACCAAACCCGTCCAACTCCGGCATCATGAGATCGAGCAGCACCAGGTCTGGGCGTTGTTGCCGGATTATCTCCAATGCTTCCAATCCGTTCCTCGCGCACAATACGCGACTGCCCGGCAACTGGGTTTCTACGATACGGGCGTGCATTTCTAGGACACCCGGCTCGTCATCAACGATCAATATCTTCCTTTCAGCGCCGATACCCGATTCCCTGCCGAGTAGTCCCTGGCACATTAGTGCTTCGATCAGATCGGCCGTCCCTACCGGCTTGGTCAGATAGTCTATTTCCAAAAGTGAACCATGGCCCTCATCGCTTGCCAGCCGATAGAACAGCACCGGGAGGTCGTGGGTCGCTGGGTTCTCTTTGAGAATCTTGAGTATCTCCCATCCTCGCTCCGAGGTCAGCCCTAGATCCAGCACGACGACCTCTGGTGGAGTGAGCAGGAGCGGCGTCAGCCAGTCTGCCGACTCGTTCACGTGATATACGGCGACCTCGAAGCCCTGTGTGGCCAGGTGTTTCTTCAGCACATCTCCATTTACCATATCCCTCACCAGGAGCGCCACGTGTTGCCATGGTGTCACCTGCGTGGCGGAACGGCTCGCTTGCCGCTGCAGCACCGGCAGAGAGAAGTAAAATGTGGAGCCTTCCCCCTCCTTCCCCGAAGAATGGACGCCGATCGTGCCGCCGTGCATCTCGATCAGTCGCTTACAGATCGCCAATCCTAACCCCAGTCCGCCGTAGCCTCGCACGGTCGCTCGCGCCGACCGCCGGAATTCGTCGAAGATAACTTCGTGCTCCTCCGCCGGGATACCCAGGCCGGTATCGCGCACCGTCACGATGACATTTCCGTCTTCTGCTGCTGCCGTCAGAGCGATCTCCCCTCGCGCTGTGAACTTGACGGCGTTATTTATCAGGTTCAGCAGCACCTGCCGTAGGCGCGTCCGGTCTCCCCACACGTGGGGTAGACTTTGGGGGATCTCGGCGCGCCAGTTGAGCTCCTTATCCCGCGCCAGTTGTTCGCCGATCACCGAGACCGTCCGCAATACCTCGGTCAGATCGAGCGGCTCGCAGAGCAGTTTCAATTGCCCCACGTCGCTGCGCGCCAGGTCCAGTACATCACGGATCAGGCCATCCAGGTGCTGCGCCCCGGCGTAGATGCGCTCCAGGTCCTTTCTGCTGACCTTGTATTCCTGCGGGCCGATTTGCGGGCTTTCCCGCAGCAACATGTCACTCAGGCCACAGATCAGATTCAAGGGCGTGCGTAGTTCGTGGCTCACCACAGAGAGGAAACGGCTTTTGAGCCGGCTGGCTTCTTCGGCCAATCGCTTCCCTTCCTCCGCTAATTGTCGTGCTTCCACAGCCTCCCGATACAGTCGAACGCCTCTGAGCGCCACTGCCAGCTGTCGGACGATGTCTGCGCACGGCTCCAGGTTGCCAGAGTCGAAAGCCACAAAACCAGAGACACCCTCCTGGACGTGCAGGGGCAACAGGGCCAGGCTGAACGGTTGGTCTTGGGGGTACAGCCCTTCTGGGGGGAACTTTCGGCTGGGGAAACGCCGCTGTTGCTCGTCCAACGTGTGTGGGGTCTGCAGAGTGCTCCATGCCACCGGATCCTCGCCTTCGGGCTCGTACAGGGCCACTGCACCGTGCTGAATGCCCATCTTGGGCAGGCCCTCTAACAGCGCGTTGAATACCTCGGACTCGTCCCGAGCGGCGAGAAAACGAGCCGTCATCCGGCCAACCTGATCGGTCATATCGGCCTGGCGGATCAGACGCCGGATATACTGTTCGTGCGCCGCTTCGCCGATCGCACGCCTGGCCTGATCAAGCATGTCTTCCACCTGCTGACACTCGTATGGAGGGGTTTCTCGAAGAATCGAGATAGCCACCTGCCAGGCACAGGGATCCTCCTCCCAATCTATCGTCTGCCGCAGAGCCTGCTGCAGGGCCAGATGAAAGATTGTGCTATTACCCTCTCTCAGACTCTGTGTGAACGCCTCTATCAGACCACGACACAGGTGTGCGATCTCACCCCGGTTCAGATGCTGGGTCTGGGCATCCATGTGCGCAATCACCGCCTGCACCATATAGGCAGCACTCCCTGCGCCACGCCGATCTGCCTCTAGGGAATCGGTTTCAAGAAAAGCAACCTCTGCTGCCTTTGTGCTTTCTGGTCTCCCAATGGTTGGTATTCCCATCAGGCAGCCACACGACTCGCGGATGACCAATCGCGTGGGAATACGCACCGTCTGAGCGCCCTCTGCCCGCCCTTCGATGTAATCGAGTAACAACATCAGACCCCGGTATCCCTCTTCGAATGCTGGGTAACGGACGGTAGTGAGCGGCGGTACGTGAGCCGCGGCTTCGGGCCGATCGTCGAAGCCGACGACCGCGACATCGTGGGGTACCAGTAGCCCGACATTGTGGAGCGCGCGCATGGCGCCGAGCGCGGAACGGTCGTTGCTTGCCAGGACCGCCGTGAACAGGACACCCGATGTCAGGATTTGCTCCATGGCCCGCTGGCCACCGCTGCTGGAGTGCGAACCGTAGGCGATCAGCCGGGGATCGAACTCCAGGTCGTGTTCCCTAATTGCAGCCCGGTAGGCCGCCAGCCTGCGGGCGCTGTCTCCGTTGACGTCTCCCTCATAGCCGGCGATGAACACGATGCGCCGATGACCATGCTCAACGAGGTGTTCCACGGCCTGACGAATGCCACTCTCGTTGTCGGCAACGACCGAGGGGCCATTTTCGCCTGCACCGACGAAAACGAGGGGATATCCATCGGCGAGGAGTTGTTGGAGGTAGAGCGCCTGGGGCTCCGAGGTAAACTGCCCCACAGCGATCAGGCCGTCTGCATTCTCAGGGCCGACCGGTATGAAATCTACGTTGGGCAGGGGGACAGGCCAGGCTGGCCGGCGATTCTCGCGGCCCGTCCCTGGATCCACGCTGCAGGAGAGCAACAGGTTGCAGCCCAGATCGCGAGCCGCAGCGCGAATCCCGCGGTATACCGGCCCGAGGAAAGTGTCCAGAGTTCCCGCGTATACCTGCCAACCCGCCAAGACCCCGATTGTTGGTCGGTCGTGCTTGCACCTGCGCATACCCGCCTTCCTTCCGTTCGGATTGGAGCCGTTCCTACCACAACACGGGTGCAGTGCGGGCTCTATTTGAATGATACCACGTTTCCCGTATCTGCTCAAACCTGGCTATTGGCCGTGTGCAGACGTCGGCAGAGTGTCCATCGCCCGTCCATGCAGTGCCAGCCGCAGCGCCTCACGGTCATCCCAGGGGTATTCAACCGTTCCGAAGCACATGCTCTGCTCGTGGCCTTTGCCGCAGGCGATGACGACGTCGCCCGCGCGGGCCAGCCGGCAGGCGCGTAGCAGCGCCTCGCCGCGGTCGGGCACGCGCCACAAGTCCACGCCCTCGCGTTTGCCCGCGGCGATGGCCGCCTCGGCGCTTGCGGCGATCAGGGCGTCCAGGTCCTCGGTGCGCGGGTCTTCGGTGGTGATGATCACGAGGTCGGCAAGTTCCGCGGCGATACGCCCCATCATCGGGCGCTTTTCGCGGTCGCGCAGACCTGCACAGCCAAAGACGACGATCACGCGCCCACCGGGCCCGGTCAGCGAGCGGGCCGTCTCCAACGCCTTTTGTAGCGAGTTGGGGGTGTGGGCGAAATCTACGATTGCCAGGAAATCCTGCCCTGCGTCCACACGCTCCATGCGACCGGGAACGCCTTTCACGGTGGCCACTCCACGTGCGACGGCGTCCAGCGGCAGGCCCAGCGCTACGGCGACACTTGCCGCTGCCAGGATGTTGCTGATGTTATAGTCGCCCAGTAGCGTCGTCTCGACGGGTATCGCGCCTTGGGGCGTATGGACGACAAAACGCGTCGCGCCGGGCGCCACGCGCATATCGCGTGCAGTGACATCGGCTTCGACGTTCAGGCCATACGCGATATGCCGGTCGGCGGGGATGGGGCGCAGATAGGGGAAAGAATCATCGTCGTGGTTGAGCACGGCGGTTTTGGCGACGCCCGGCTTGCGGAAGGAACGGCTCAATCCCTCGAACAACCGCGCTTTAGCCGCGCGATACGCCTCGAATGTGCCGTGATAATCCAGATGTTCGTGGGTAATGTTGGTGATGACGGCGACGTCGAAATCGCAGCCGGCCACGCGATGTTGCGCCAGTCCGTGCGAGGTGACCTCCAGCACGGCGTGGGTCGCGCCGGAGGCGACCATCTGGGCGAGATAGGATTGCAGATCGGGCGCGTCGGGAGTTGTGGTGTGGAGACCGGTATCCATCTCCTCTTCGCCGATGCGGGCACTCACTGTGCTGACCATGCCGGCGTTCAGCCCGGCGGCATGCAGGATGGCGTAGACGAGGTGGACGACGGTGGTCTTGCCTTCGGAGCCGGTGACACCGATGAGGGCCATCTTGCGCGCGGGGAAATCGTGCCAGGCAGCACACAGCAGGCCAAGCGCCTCACGCGCATCGGGGACGCGCACATAGGTGAAGGCGCCCCAAGGGAGAGCGGACAATTCTTGCGGGGCGCGCTCGCCAACGACGGCGATGGCCCCCTCTGCCACGGCCTGTGCGATAAAATCGTGGCCGTCCACGCTGACGCCGGGGATGGCGACGAAGAGGTCGCCGGGGCGCACGCGACGCGAATCGGCGGCGATGCCGCCGATCTCGACATCGCCGCCGACCTGGGCGAGAACGGTGGGCATGGCTTGAAGCAAATCGTTGAGCAGCATTATGAAGCGGAAGGACAGGGTTTGTTCTGTGTCACTCGAGCACCAGGTGCTCAATGAGCTTGTTGTCGTCTTCAATATAGGCGTTAACGAACTGGGAGTATGCAGATGGTGAGGGGAACTGCGTCAACACTACCTCGGGTTGGGGCAGAGTCCCATTCCGCAAGCGGATGTACTCTCGGTAACTTGAGAACTCCCAATCTTCCGGATTCTTGACAAGCCCTGCTAACACAGGATTCAGGTGGATGTAGCGCGATAGATGTATCAGATATTCGTTTCGGTCTACATGAATGGCTCGGAAACGCCCCTGGAACAGTGAACCGACGCGGTCATAGCGTTCGTTGACGGCTTTGGTATATGAGAGTATGAAAGGCTGCATCTTGACGGACAGGTCGTCGGTCTTGAGGTACACCAACAGGTGATAATGGTTGGGCATCAGGCAATAGGCAACGATAACCAGCGTATCAAGAAGGTACTTCCGTATTTGGCGCAGGAAGTACAGGTAGTTCTCGCGCTCGAAGAAAATGGGCTGGTAGTTGTTGCCACGGTTGTATAGGTGGTAATACTCACCTGCTCGGAACTCGAATTTGCGGTATGGCATTGTGATGTCCTTCCCACAAACTCGTTTTTTCTGGCGAAAAACCCGTTTTCTCGCAATCGGTAGGGCCGGCACCCCACAAAGGTCGCTTTTTTGGGGAGAGAACCCCCACTCATTGATCCAGAAAACGGGTTGCTTACTCTCCCAGCAGTGCTTTTCCCCCCACCAGCGCCTTCAACAGGTCGCGGCGCTTGAGGGCACGCTTGGAGTCAATCTCCACTGCGCCTGCCTTGTCGTCGGCCATCTTGGTCAACGCTTCGATCCACGCGGCGCTCTGTACCGGCGTATGCCCGACGCGCCACCTCTCCACCCAGATGGGGAGGGCGTCGGCATTCGTGACGCGGGTATGCTTCACCGTCTTGGTCACCCCCTGCGACTCGAACGTCGTCTCGTATTCCTCGACCTCCGGCTTGACGGGGCAGACCTGCATGCAGGCGCCGCACTTGATGCAGTAGTAATCGGCCAGCACCAATTTGCCTGTATCCTCGTCAATGTGCAGCGCGCGGGTGGGACAGATGTCGGCGCAGGCCAGGCAGCCGGGCACGCATTTTTCGCGGCGTAGAATGACCTGCCCCTGCCACGGCTGCACCACCGTGAACGCCCCGTTGCTGGCGATCTCGCACTGACGGCAGCGGATGCAGTGCGCCTGATCCACCACCAGTGTGTCCTGGGCCTCGTCGTAACGGATCACGTTTGTCGGGCAGTTCTGGATGACGAAATCCTTGCGGCTCCAGTCGAACTTGTCCTTGTCGAATGTGGTAGATTGGACCAGTTCAGGGAAGGCGCCCATCACGACAACGGGACTTTCCGGCTTGCCGTTGATGGTGAGGGTGATGGCGTTCTTGGGGCACATCACCTCGCACATCCCGCAGAGGACGCATTTCTGCGCGTCAATGTCCACCGACGGCTTTTTGACCAGCCGCCCGTCCACGATCTCGCCGGGGACGTGGATGATGGCCTCCTTGGGGCAGACCAGCGGGCCGATCTGACAGCCCACGCAGCGGTCGAGATCCCAGGTCATCACGTAATGGCGCGTCACCATCGCCCGTTCGAGGATGATGGCGTGCTCGGTGGTCGTCTTTTGTGTCAGTCCACGTTTTGACATTGTGTGCTCCTGAATTGTGCATGGCGATAGTGCAGTCAAGCTAACAAGCCCGACAGACCCAGCACCCGTTTTGACCACGCTGCCGACTGCTCGGCCACTTCTCTACGGCGCGCGGCGTCGGCCCATATCCCGGCCCAGTTTCGTTGCCAGCGGGCGAGTTGAACCTGCAATTCTATTAACTCTGCCGCTGTTTCCACATCAGCCTCTGCCGCAGTCCACTCGATAAAGTATTTGCTCTCGTCAATGAGACTTTCGACCGCCTCGCAGTTGGCGTCGTGGCCGGCAAACGACTTGATGCGGCTCAGGTTCGCTGCCAGCCCACCTAGGCGAACCGGCAGGTCGTCGCGGAGATACCGTTCGCGGATCGCCGTCCAATCTTTCATACGCTGCCTAACAACTGTCGCGTGATTTCGGCCACGCGCTCTCGAATCGCGGCGTCTTCGATCTCGAGCGAGCGATTGCCCTGGCGTGGACGGATGTTGATGAGCGACTCGTAGGTCACCTGTTGCGAGGCGGGATTCCAGTCCGCGCCCCAGATGTCTTCCTGTCGGCTGCCATCTTCCAACAAGGCCGATTCGCAATCGGCGTGCAATGCTCCGCCGCCGGCCAAGATACCGCGTTCGATATCTACTGCCAGTTTGATGTAGGTGCCGAGCGTCTCCAACATTTCATCAACTTGTTGCCGGGTGGCGTGGGTGCGGATGATGTGAATCACGAATGTCTACCTCGCCGAATCTCCTGCACCAACTCGCGCTCGTGGTTGTACACCCGCACTACCAGCGGCATCTGCCCCGGCAGGGCGTGTGTCGCGCAGCCCAGGCAAGGATCGTAGGCCCGGAAAGCCATCTCGATGGTGTTCAAGATGCCCTCGCTCACCGGTTTGCCGGGCCGAATGAGCCCCTCGGCAGCTTTTTTGATGGACATGCTGATCGCCGCATAGTTGTTGGTGGTGCCGACGATCAGGTTGACCTGCTTGAGCAGCCCGCGCTCGTCGGTCACATAGTGGTGGGTCAGTGTCCCGCGCGGCGCTTCGACGATGCCGATGCCCTCATCGGGCGTCGCAGTGGGGATCGTGCGAATCTCGCTGCCGGTGATCTCGGGGTCCTCGGCCAGTTCCAATACCCGCTCGGCAGCATAGAGCATCTCGATCAGCCGCGCCCAATGGGTAGCCAGCGTGTAGTGGACGGGCTTTCCGCCCAATGTTTCGTAGAACCGCTCGTACTCGGCCTGCGCCAGTGGTGTCGCCATTCCGTCGGCGGCGTTGAGCCGTGAGAGCGGTGTGGCGCGGTAGACGCCACTCTCGGGGCCATCTACCAGCCCCTTCCACCCGACCTGCTTGAGGTAGGGGAATTTCAGATACGTCCACGGCTCGATGTGTTCGGCGATCACGTCCAGATATTGCTCCGGTCGGTACTTGACGAGTTCCTTGCCGTCGGGGCCGACGACGCGCACCTGACCGTCGTAGAAATTGACCCGGTTCTGCTCGTCCACCAGGCCCATATAGTAGGTGCGGTGGGTGAAGGCGTCGCTTAGGATCAGGTCCACGTAAGCCTTGTTCTGGAGCACGACCTGGTCGAAGAGTTGCAGCGAGAACTGGGCCGTCTCGACGGAACGCCGGGCGCGTTCGACGATCTGGAGCCGCTCCTCTTCGGTGATCGGCTTGCTCACGCCGCCGATGATTGCGCCGACGGAGTGGATGTAGCGCCCGCCGATGATGGCGCAAATCTCGTGGTTATCCTGCAAAAGTTGGATGGCGCGGGCGCCGATCTCGCGCCCCACCTTGCGCACCACGCCGAGGAGATTGCGCTCGCCCTTGGGCGCATCCGGCCCGACGACGAAATCGGGGCCTCCCAGGGCAAAAAAGTGGGTGGCGTGGTCGGCGACGAAGAAGGCGTTGTACATCAGTTCGCGCAGTTTGCGCGCCGTGGGCGGCGGCTCGACGTGATAGACGGCGTCGCCGGCCTTGGCGGCGGCCATGTGGTGTGCGATGGGGCAGACGCCGCAGATGCGCTGCGTGAGTTGTGCCATCTCCTCTACCGGGCGACCCTCGCAGAATTTCTCGAACCCGCGCAGTTCGGGGACGATCAGATAGGCGTTCTCCAGCCCTCCTTCCGCATTGAGAAAGAGATCAATCCGCCCGTGGCCTTCGAGGCGGGTGATGGGGTCTATGGTGATTTTGTTTGGCATTACGTTCTCCTATACTTCAACCCATTCAACACCGAATCCGCCAGACTGAAGCGGTGGGATTTGAACCGCGAATCACGCGAAAGGGTGCGAAAGCCGCGAACAAGCCGGCTCGGTTTTCAGGCCGGGCTTCCCGACGTTGCAGGCTGTCCCACTGAGACGATGTACTCTGTCAGCACCGACCGGCGCTGCTGTGCGCGCTTGGCGGTCTCGATCAACTCACGGGCCGTGATAATCAACTCATCTACCGTCTCCGGCGTGAAGGATGCTTCTCCGTCCGCCGGACAAACCCAGGCGTAGACGTTCGGAACGCGGACAGAAATACCCTCATCGTCATATTCAAACGTGATCGGACGCCACTCTTTCGAGACGTGGTGCTTGCTACAGATTGGGGCTGGTTCTACTGTCATTGCTCATCACCTTCTTCTGCGTCGTCTGAGGGGTGGGCTTTCCCACTCGGATTCGTCGGGGATGTAGGCCGTCACGATCTCGACGTACACCGGGTCGACGACCTCGCAGACGACGTGCAAGTAAACCGCAACGCTCTCTGCAAGAGTTGCGCGGCCACAGATCAAAACCCGCTGCTCTTCCGGATAGTCCTCGATGATGATCCCATTGAAGATGGCCTCTACAACGTGTTTCCGCTCAAATCCTTCTTTCAGGGCATGCTGCACGGCATGGCTCTTGATGAGATAGTGTCCAGAGCGAACTCTCTCGCGAACGACGTTGATGTCCACGTAGCATACCTCTTCGATACTCTGGCAATCTTCTAGTCAATCATCTATCCCTCAACTCGCTCAACACCGAATCCGCCAGACTGAAGCGGTAGCACGTACCTACCGGATCAACCAGCGTGTCCATAATGGCCTGCAACTCTTTTGGATCATCGGTATCTACCAGCGCGGCAAGCGCGCTCAGGAGTTTGGCCCCCTGGTCCACGACGCCTTCCGGCGGGCCGTAGCAGCCGCGACAGGGGAAATTGCCGTTGACACACGGCAGGCCGCAGCCGGCGCGTGTGGCCGGCCCGGCGCAGACGATCCCCTGGGCCAGGAAGCAGACCTCCGGATCAGCGACGATCTCGTGCGGGCGTTTCCACCCTTTCACGCGTTGGCCGCTCTGCCCTTTGGCGCGCGGGCAGACATCGCAGTTGGTCTTGCCATCCGCGCCGATGACGCTGCCGGGCGGCGGAACTTGCCCGGCCAGCAACGCCTGGAACACGTTCCACACCTGGTCGGCTACCGGCGGACAGCCGGGCATCACATAGTCTACCGGAACCGTTTGTGCCAGCGTCTTGACACGGTCGTAGAACGTCGGAATCTCGATGGTGCCTTCGGCGACCCGGTTCACCGGCGTGGGCCACGTGCCGCGCGAATCGTCCAGCGACGGGGCGGTCTCGTAGACGCGGGTCAAAATCGAGCAGGCGTCGAAGAGGTTGGCCAGGCCGGGGATACAGCCTTCGTGGGCACACGAGCCGAAGGCCACGAGCGCCTTTGATTTTCGGCGCAGTAGATAGGCCATATGCTCGTTCTCGCTCGTGCGGATCGCGCCGTTGAAGAAGCAGACGTCAATCGCGCCATCCTTGAGTGCCTCGACGTCGGCGACTTTGAAATCCATCAGGCATGGCCAGAAGACAATGTCCACCAGATCGCCGACCTCGATCAGCCGCATGCCCAATTCAGCGACGGTGATCTCGCAGCCGCCGCAACTGGCGGCCCAGTAGAAGGCGAGTTTGGGCCTGGCGGGTTTAGCCCTGGCCGACGTTTTCCGGCGTGGCCCGGTCTGGGGGTTCTTGGCTTGCGTCTTTGCTTTCGCCATTGTCTCTCCTACGCGTTATTTTGCCAGGTGGGCGAGCATTGCATCCACTTCGCGGCGGATGCGGCCGCGCTCCTGGGTGCCGATCTGTATAAAGCGCACACGGCCGTCGGGAATCTGCATCTGCTCGAACATGCGGTTCAGGAGGCCGATCTTGCACTGGCTCACGTAGGTCCCGCGCTTGTAGTGGCACTCGCCTGGAGCACAGCCGCACACGAGAACGCCATCTATACCGGAACTGAGTGCCAGGAGCGCCATCTGCGGGTCAATGCGCCCGGAGCAGGGAATGTGGATGACGCGCACGTTGGGCGGGTAACTTTCCAGCAGCGAGACATCGTCATCGGCGCGCAGGCACCAGTCGCAGACAAAGACGACGAGGCGGGGAACGCCCTTCTGCTTCCTGACCTTGAGTTGTTTGACGATCTCGGCGTTGCTTACGCCCTTACGGGCAATGGCGCCCAGCGGGCAGGCGGCCACACAGATGCCGCAGCCCATACACTTGTTCGCGTCTACTTCGGAAACGCGGTCCGGCACGCCGTTGATCTCTTTTTCGACCAGATGGGGTGCCTCATATGGGCAGGCCATCACGCAGATGCCGCAGCCGGAGCAGAGTGACTCGTCTACCTTGACTGTCTCCAGCGGCGAGGTGTAGCCTGCCTCGACGGCCAGTTGCTTGATGGCGCCGATGACGGCAGAGATGTGGATCTGCTGTGGGCAGGCCGGATAACACAGGTCGCACGCCGAGCAAAGCCAGGTGGTGGGGCTGGAGAATGCCTCGTGTTCCATCCCTATCAGCACCATCCGCAGCAGCCGGCGCGGGTTGTACTCCGGCTCGACCTTTTGCTGGATCAGGCACTTGCTGACGCACGTGCCGCACGAGTAACACAGTTCCAGGTGCTCACCGCCGGGGATGGCGCGCACCCGGTCGGCGAAAGTCGTTGGTTGATTGGTATGGCTCATCGTGTCTCCGTTTTATCGGGACACGGATGGACACGGATTTTTTTAAATATTTAATCCGTGTGTATCCGTGTGTATCCGTGTCCTATCTTTGCGTCCACGACAGGTCGCCCTTGCGCTCGTTGTCGTAGACCTTGCGCTTGAAATCGGGCTTGGGGCCAAAGTTGAGCAGCAGCCCGACTTCGATTCGCGTGGCCTTGAGGTAGTTGAGCAGTTGCGCCTCGTGTTCGTTCAGAAGGCGCTGAACAGCCTTCAGTTCGACGATGACGACGCCGTTCACCACCATGTCGGCGAAATACTCACCTACCACCTGGCCGTCGTAGTACACCTCGATCTGTTTCTGGAGTTCGACCTGGAGCCCCAGTTTCACCAGTTCCAGCGCCAGTGCATTCAGATACACCTTCTCGGAGAAACCGTAGCCCAGCCGGTTATAGACCGTGTAGAACGCCTGGATGACCTTTTCGGTCAACTCTGCATATTTTCCTACGAACATGGCTTTTTTGGACGCGGATGAACACGGATTCACGCGGATAAAAACAAAACAGAAAAATCCGTGTTCATCCGTGTGTATCCGTGTCCTGTCCCACCATCGCCTTTTGCATCGCCTCGGCGTAGGCCAGGGCGTCTTCGACCTGCGGGACTTCGCGCATGCGGCGGGCGCGCTTTTCCATCTCCGGGCGCAGCCGCTCGATCTCTGCCAGCAATTGCTCTCTGGGGATCGAATCGAGCAGCGCCTGCATCTCGTTGATCACCCGCGCGTATTTGTCGCCTTCGGCGGCGCTGATCCACTCGACGCGGAACCTGCCGGGGGTCATCCCCATCTTCTCGAAGGCGTTCAGCAGCCGCTCGGCGCGCGTCGCGCCCACGCGCTGCCCGGTGATGTAGTGACAGTCCTGCGGATGGCAGCCGGAGTAGAGCACTGCCCCTGCGCCCAGCCGGAACGCTTCGTAGATGAAATCAGCGTCCATGCGGGCGGAGCACATCACCCGGATGCCGCGCTCGTTCGCCGAGTACTCGAAATGGCTGACGCCGGCCAGGTCTGCTCCGCCGTATGAGCACCAGTGGCAGCGGAAGGCAAAGATTTTCTCTTCCGGGCGAGTTGCCAGCAGCGCGCGAATCTGGGCCAGAATCTGCGCGTCGGTAAAGTGCATCTGGGTGATGGCGTTGTGGGGGCACTCGGCCACGCAGCCGCCGCAGCCGTGACACTTGGCGATGACGACTTGGGCGGCTTTGCCCTGCTCGACCTCGATGGCGCCGTAGGGGCAGGCTTTGGCGCACAGGCCGCACTTTTTGCCCTGCGCGCTGATGCAGCGGTCCTCCCACACCTGTGCCACTACCGGCTCAATCTCCCACTCGGGCGCGTGGAGCACACGCCCGGCGCGCGCCGCCGCCGCCGATCCCTGCGCTACGCTCGAAGGAATGTCCTTCTGCCCCTGACAGGCTCCGGCCAGAAAGACACCGTCGGTAGGGCTATCCATCGGGCGCAGTTTGGGGTGATATTCCATGAACCAGCCGCCGGGGCTCTGGGTGATGTTGAGCAGCGAACTGACCGTGTCCACGTCGGGCTGCGGCACGGCGGCCTGGTTGAGCATCACCATATCATACTCGCGTTCGATCACCTGCCCCAGCGACATGTCCTCGGAGGTGACGAAGAGATTGCGCGTTTCGGAATCCTCGGTGATCAGGCTAGGGCGGCCCTGAATGAAGCGGATGCCCAGTTCACGCGCCCGGTCGTAGAACTCCTCATAGCCCTTCGAGGGCGTGCGAATGTCTATGTAGTAGATGGTGATGTCGAGCGCGGGGTCGGCCTGCTTGAGCAAGACCGCGTTCTTGATCGCGTACATGCAGCAGAAATTGGAGCACCACGGGTTGAAGCGCTTGTCGCGCGAGCCGACGCAGTTGATGATGGCGAGCCGCCTGGGGTTCTTGCCATCGCTGGGGCGGACGAGATTGCCGGCGGTGGGCCCGGCCGAGTTGTTCAGCCGTTCCATCTCCATCGCCGTGATCACGTTGGGGTAGCGCCCGTAGCCGTACTCCGGCATCACGCTGGGGTCGAAGTGATTGAAGCCGGTGGCGGTGATGATGGCGCCGACATCTTCCCACACCAGTTCATCTTGCAGGCCAAAGTCAATCGCTTCCAGTTTGCCGCAGGCCTCGACGCACTTGTAGCAGTGGATGCAGGCGTCCAGGTCAATCGTATAGACGAGCGGCACGGACTGGCTCATCGGCACATAGATCGCCTTGCGCGGAGCGAGGTTCATCTCGAAATAGTTGGGGACTTCGACGGGGCAGACCTTGACGCATTCGCCGCAGCCGTTGCAGCGGTCGGCGCGCACGTAGCGCGATTTCTGGCGCAGGAGCACTTTAAAGTTGCCGACATACCCCTCGACCCGCTCGACTTCGGTATACGTTCTCACATCCACCTTGGGGTGACGCGCCGCGTCAACCATCTTGGGGGCGAGTATTCATATACTACAGTCCATCGTGGGGAACGTCTTGTTCAGTTGCGCCATGGTTCCCCCGATGGTCGGCTGCTTCTCCACCAGGATGGTTTCGATCCCCTGATCGCCCAGGTCGAGCGCGGCGCTGATGCCGGCGACGCCGCCGCCGATGACCATTGCGCGCTTGGTGACGGGTACCTTGATCATCTGCAAGGGCATCAGGAAGGCGGCCTTGGCCACTGCGGAGGCGATCAGGTCCTTGGACTTGTCGAAC
Organism: Anaerolineae bacterium; assembly: GCA_034432855.1. Taxonomy (GTDB): domain Bacteria; phylum Chloroflexota; class Anaerolineae; order B4-G1; family B4-G1; genus DAOUBA01. The sequence goes on from DAOUBA010000081.1 coordinate 23,384, forward strand.
GCCCCTTCGCGGTCGTGGCCGTGCGCCCAGGTACACTGCTCGCGGATGTTGGCCATCTCCATCAGGAAGGGGTTCAGCCCCACCTCGGCCACGGCGGCGCGAAAGGTCGGTTCGTGCATGCGCGGCGAGCAGGCGGCGACGACGACGCGGTTGAGGTTGTACTTCTGGATGTCTTCCTTGATGAGCGCCTGGCCGCTATCGGCGCAGGCGTAGGGGGTGTTGATGGCGCGCACGACGCCCGGCAGGGTTGCCGCGTATTCGGCCAGATCGGGCGGGCTGACCACGCCCGCAATGTTGGTCCCACAATGGCAGACGTACACGCCGATGCGCAGGTTTTCGTTGCCGTTGTTGTTAGTCATATTGCTCCTGTTTTCTACATCTGTGCAATCAGCGCCTCGATTTCCTGGATGAGCACCGGCAGATTGGGCCGGTTAAAGCTCATTTCCGGCGCAGGTACGCGAGCGGATTCACGCGGCGGCCACCTGCACTAGTCCAGCCAGACTCGGCGCTTTGGGTTGGAGGCGCGAGATTTCATTGCGATATTCTGCCTGGCGCGCCAGCCAGGTGCGGTACACACTGGCCCACTCGCCAAAATCCAGCATCCAAGCCTCGTCCTCCGGCTCCTCGCCGCTGATATAGGCCGCGTAAAAAGTCTCCGAACGAATGCCATACTTATGTTCGAAGCCCAATAGCTCCGTTTCCAGGGCATGGATATCGGCCAGGATTTCACGTAGGTTCATATCACACCTCGCTATTCGACCTGCCGTGGCAGACGTATATGCTGATGCAGAGATTCCCGTTGCCGCTGTTGTCTGACATGCCTATCTCCTGGTCGTTGAAAATCAAGTGGATTGGGTTGAACTATGCTTCAACTCGATTGGGGTATTACGGGAAATACCTGTAGATGTCTTTGCGGTGCAGAATCCTGACGAAAATGACCTCGCCTGCTATCACCTCTATTCCCATCCGGTAATCGCCTAATCGGACACGATAGAAGGTATCGTAGCCCTGCATCTTCTTCAAATCCCGAATTTCACCTAAATCCGGCGCGGCCTTGATTGCCTCGATGACTTTCTGGACTCGCCGCAATAATCGCCTGTCCTTGATGTGCTTCAGGTCTCGCGCGAAACTGGCCTCGAACTTGACATTCACGCTCGCCCCTCCAGGATGGCTGTGATGGCCTGTTCGCTCACGAATTCATTCTGTCGTCCTTCGCGGATCGCATTCGCCAGCCCGATTTCCTCCAGCGCTTCCACGATCAGTTCGCAAAACAGATCGCGCTTCTCTTGCACCAATTCGAGCACAACTTCTTTGAGCAGCACTTTGGCTTGTGCCTCGCTAATCGTCAGTTCCATTTTGCTTCCTCTCAATTCTCTGCACCTGTTTCACCGCTCTCGCCCGCAATGTTGGTCCTGCAGTGGCAGACGTACACGCCGATGCGCAGGTTTTCGTTGCCGTTGTTGTCTGACATGCCCATCTCCTGATCATTGAAAATCAAGACATCATCTCAGGACACAGGAGTTGTATCTGGATACCGTGTTTTGACAGAGCCTCACCGTAATCTCTCCAATCGGTGTCCACCGCATTAAGAATCGGCGGATGATCTGGATGTACCAGGGCCACGGCTACAAACTTGTGATCAGCGGAGTCAAAGCGTGCAAGCGTTGGATCGTCAGGGAACTCGGCAAAACTACCATTTCGCGGGGTGATGGATACCTGCTCGCAGCGCAATGGGTTGTTTCGGTGTGTCAACACCCACTTCAAGAACGTATCACCTGCCCCTGGTTGTCCTTCGGAGCGCAGATTGTTCATGTACTCTCGCAGGATATGCCAGCCGTCATCTATGACCAACGTATCGGCTCTCTGTACCTCTCGAAGCCGCTGCACGCAGCGGGTCACACATTCCAGTGAAGCCTGCGGAGCAGCCTTATTGGCGACGACAGGAACGTTGGTGTCTACGATGACTTTCATCGTCGTTTATTTCCATTACTTCTGTCTTCGCCTCATCTCGGCTTCAGCCATTGCTACCAGATCGCCCATCTCGTCTCCAAAGGACCCTGGCGGCCAGTTCTTGATGTTACCAAAGAGATCTACTTCCAGAGGCTGAAGCTTGGACTCCCCGTTTTCCGTGGCGACGAAATAAAGCGCAGCCTGATCATGGAGCAATTCCTCCTCAGCAATCCGGCGTTGTAACCTGCGTAACAAATGCTCGCTGTGGCTTTCCAAGATAATCTGAACGTTGCGGGTTTTAATCGCATCTATGAAAACATCTGCCAGCCCGGCCTGCACTGAGGGGTGAAGGTGAATTTCAGGCTGTTCCAAGATAATCGTGGAACCCTGAGGCACATAATAACACAGGACTAGAACGGGCAGGATTTGTGAGACGCCAAATCCCACATCGGTAATCAGCACCTCAGAAGCAGTAGGGGAACGACGCACTCTTACTTCATAGTCCTTGCGATTCTTGGCGATTGGCCGTAGAGTAAAGGTGTGAATCAGTTCCAGTTTTTTAAGCCATTCGACTACCCGTTCATCAACAGTCTGCCGGGGCCGGCGTCCTTTACCCCGACTGATGATTCTTCCTTGCTTCCGGGCTGCCAGCAGCGCATGCACTGCCAGTTCGCCGCGTCGTCCTACATCTTGAGGCTGTTCGCCGGCCCATACATAACTCCGATGTGGATATTCCCGCAGGGGACCCAGGTAGTAGATGTTATGGAACATCTGTTCAAAGGCCAAGACAAACTCGGACAGGAACCCAGCATTCTGATAATAGGCATTTACTTGATCTGGGAACCCATAACTCTTCACAGGAGGCGGCAGCGGCCAGGCACGCCCACGAGCACGTTTGAAACTGTAGCCTTCTGCGATTAAGCCATACTCTGGCCGACTGTCCGCAGGCTCTGGCACTTTACGCTCTACACCGAACTGATACTCATAATCACGGTGTTTGAAACTATACACGAACTTGCTCACGGCAATATTGTCCACGGTTCCTTCAATGGCGGTTTCTAGCCTCAGTTCTTTGACCGAAAACAGCTCCTGATCTTGTGGTTTCTCGGGGTCTGAGACACGAAGGGGCTGCGAGACCGTCCAACCAATAACCAGTGTCACTGTGCCGGGAAGTTGGTGCTGGTATATAATGTCGTAGAAGGTACCCAGATCCACATAAGATCGCTCGTCACCAGTGTGCAACACGCGAGATCGATCGGGTGACTCCACAGTCTGTTTTAACATCAACAGTGTTTGTAGAATGGCTGTTTTGCCGGAGCTATTTGCTCCAAAGAAGCCAGTGAGCGAAGATAGCCGGATTAGATCTGTATCCCGCCACGATTTGAAGTTCTTAACCTGTAACTGCGTAATCATTACGCTCCTCCAATGGGGCGTCGAAACACAGGTCTTCGAGGTATATCTCGATTGCTCCTTGCCCGGTTCAACCACTCGCGTGAGTCGTCAGGGGAAAACCTCTTACGATTTATCGTCGGGCGCAAAGGCGGCTGAACCTGTACTTGTCCTGCGTGCGTGATTGAGCACTATGGTTAACTTTGCGCTGGACTGGGCCACAACGAGTATACTGGCACCACGACCTCCCGCCCAGCCTTTTTCCGACCCCGCATGCTTTCCTCGATGGTCTTGAGCACGTTTGCTGCATAATAGCGCATGCCACATTCCGTACAGACACCAGCCGGCACGTCCTCCAACAGCACGTAATGGCCGTTCACCTTGCGATGAAGGGTCACGCGCTTTTCGACGATTTTGCCTCCACAGTATTCACATGTTTCGTTTTCCCAAAAGTCCATCTCTATTCCCTTGCCTTATTGCAATGGGTGGTCCTCGTAGACGGTGATCACACGCACTTTCCCGCCTGGGGTAATACGACAGATTATCCCGATTGGTCTCCCATCGAGTGCCTTACCAACCACTTCGTACTTCCCCTCTCGCGGCCAGGTACGCCTGATTTTTCCTGTAAAGATGCCCTGCAGCCCAACGAATGACTTCCTCCGCTACCTTGACTGCATCCTCATATTCCTGCTGAGTGACCGGTTCAGCAGGGCCAAGGTAACGCGTTTCTACCGCGTAATCGGACAAGGCTGCTGCTCGCCTAACTGTCTCTGGAATACTCTGTCCTGCCTCTTCGATGAGGGCCAGGAGCGAGGCCAGGTCGTGAACATACGGAAATTGAATGCCCAGGTGGATCAAGACAGCCTTGACCGCCTTTTCTGCTGCCTGTTGCGCGTCAAAACACAGGTCCTCGAGGTATATCTCGGAGGCATCAGGAGCATATTTGGCCTTCGCCAAATTGCTCCTCGCCCGGTTCAACCACTCGCGTGGATCGTCAGGGGGAAACCGCTCATTGCGCATAGATCACTTTCCCCTCTCGCAGGGCAGGCCCGATCACCAGGGCAGGAGAGTCCCTGTACCGCTCAACGTCCTCAGGCGTCACGACTACCACGTCCACAGCCCGTCCTACACCCAAGAGGTTTATGTAGATTGCCTGAGCCAGACGCCGCCGGTGCACGCCTGACTTGATCACGAGCAGGTCTATATCACTATCCGGTCTGCCCTCGCCGCGAGCGGCGGAACCGAAAAGGATGATCTTTTCCGGCTGCGCAACTTGGACAATGCGCCGGACGATTTCGTCGAGGGCCGGTTGCTCTATGCGTTCCAAGAGCGGGTTCATCCCTACGCTAACACTTCCTCGATAGCTAGTTTGTGCCGCGCTTTCTGGGCGCGCTGATCGGGCGTGGTCAGTTCGAGCGCCTCTTTGGGGCACCACTTGACGCACTGGGGGCCATCGGGCTGGTCGGCGCACAGGTCGCAGATCTCGGCCACCTTGGTCTCCGGGTTGATCGAGATGGCGCCGAAATCGCACGCCTCGATGCACCAGGCGCAGCCGTCGCAACGACTGGCGTCCACGTGGATGACGCCGGTGTTCGGGTCCTGGCTGAGGGCATCGCGCGGGCAGGCGATGACGCACGGCGCATCTTCGCACGTGCGGCAGGCCACCGCCGTGATCAGGACTTCCTGGGCGCGCACCGTGCGGATACGGCTGCGATAGGTATTGAACTCGCCTGTCTTGGTAAACGAGCAGATGTACTCGCAGAACTGACAGCCCACACACTTCTGTGGGTCGGCCGTGATGTACTTGTATTTTGAGGTCGAGGTAGGCATTGTGAGCTCCTTGCGTAAGACGTAAGGCGTAAGACGTAAAACGTAATGCGTAAAACGTAATGCGTAAAACGTAAATTACGTCTTACGTTTTACGTTTCAGACTCCGATTTCCTCCGCCACATCCTCCATCCCCAACGCGATCAGTTTCTGCTTGGGGATCAGGCCATCTTTGGTCCAGCCCTTGGCCTCATAGTAGAGGTCTTTCATATATTCCAATTCTTCCTTCGCCACCACGTGGCCGGCGGAAGCGCCCTCCTTCATCGGCTCGTGCATCCAGCGCCAGGGCAGGTGATCGTCCTTGCGCGTCCAACCCTCGCGGATATTGAAGGCTTTCTTGATCGCCACCGCCCGCTCGCCGATCAGGTCAATGTCCTCGTACTTGAAATCCCAGCCGGTGGTAGCGTTGATGAGTTGGGCGATGGCCGGCCAGGCGCCGGAGCGATCGGCCTTGCCGGTGAAGCAGCGGCGGATGAACTTGCACAGCGGCAGTGTGTCATAGACGGCAGCGTACTCTTCCGTCTCACGGGCTACCGCACCGCGCTTGTCGTCCACGGAAAAACGATCCACTTCGCCCTGGATGTCGGGATCATAGGCCGCCGAACGGTTGTGGCAGGCGCCGCGTGTGACCACCGAGATGCCCAACGCGAAGCTCTTGAGCCCGCGCGCGTCGTAGCCAGGGCACTCCAGCCCCTTGATGTGCATCGCCCACTTCCAACTCTCCGAGCCGCGCTCGGCATCTATCTGGGCGCTCGCCTTGCGCACGCCGTTGGCCAGCACGTCGCCGATCCCTTCGCGGTCGCGGATCATCTCGGCCAGGGTGACGGCGGCCTCGGCGTTGCCAAAGTTCGGCTCGAAGCCTTCGGGGTACTTGGCGCACTTGAAATCCTCTTTCTTGAGGACGCCGCGCTCGAACGTCTCCATCGTCCAGCCGATCGTCACGCCGGTGCTCATCGCGTCCATGCCATCCTCGTCGCAGATGTCAATGACCTTGATCGCCGCCTGCGCGTCGCTGATGCCGCAGTTGGGGGCGACGGCAAAGAGGGATTCGTACTCGACGCCGGTCATCGCTCCGGCATACGGCCCATCCTTGGCGCGGCGCATCTGTTCGCAGGCAATGGGGCACTGGGCGCAGGCGATGGTCTTGACCTTGAAATGCTCGTACATATATTCGCCGCTGACCAGTTCGGCGTGCTCGAATACCCCCTGCTGATAGTTGCGCGTCGGCAAGAGCCCCAACTTGTTCAGGTTGAGCACGTTAGAGGAGGTGCCCAGGATGCGATACTTTTGAGTGTAGGGCCCCTGTGCCTGCTGGCTGATGTCGTAGGACATCTTGAGCAGCGTCTCCGGATCGGCCACGCGCACACCGTGCGTCCCGCGTACGGCGAGTGCCTTGAGTTTCTTCGACCCCCACACGGCGCCGTGACCGGTGCGCCCGGCCTGGCGGCCGTCGTTGGTCACATTGGCGAAGAGCACCAGGTTCTCGCCCGCCTTGCCGATGGTGGCGGAGCGCACCTGGTCGTCGGCCATCTCTTCGCGGATCGCTTCTTCGGTCTCGAACGTGCCCAGCCCAAGGAGTTTGGAGGCGTCGCGGAACTCGACGCGGTCGTCGTCCACGAAGACGTAGACCCAATCGGGGCTACTCCCGTGGATGACGATGCCGTCCCATCGGGCGCGCTTGAGCGCCACGGCGAACCAACTGCTGGAGAGGCTGTCGCCGATAAAGCCGGTCAACGGCGATTTGGAGGCCAGTCCGTATTTACCCCCGACTGGCACCGGCGTGCCGGCGAACAACCCGCCGGCAATACAGATAGGATTGTCGGGCGAGAGCGGGTCGCAGCCGGGCTTGATGTTCTCCCAGCACAAGCGGCTCGCCATTGCCGTCCCCCCAATGTAGACCTTGTACCATGCCTCCGGTTTGGACTCGACCCACGTCTTGCGCGTGGTCAGGTCTATGTGCAAAATCTTGCCACTGTAACCGTACATTGTTTTTAACCTCCTGCTGACATTGACATCAAGATGATGCGATCTCCATCTTTGGGAGATTCGTCCATTTGATCGGCGCGGATCATACGTCTGGCGTTGACGTTGAAGATGTTGGGGTGCTGCAACGACGCGCCGTCGGGCCGGATGACGTTCCCGACCAGGCCGGGGTATATGACGGCCAACTTGCGCACGATGTCCCGGAAGGTGGCGCCTTCTTCCACATCGAGCGTGATCTCTTTCTGACCGGTCACGACCCTGGCGAGGCCGAAGAATTCGATTGGGACGCGCATGTGCTTACCTATACGAACTCAACCGGATCATCCGCGCCGGCACGTGCGTGATGGAGATGTCCGGCAGTTTTGGCCGTGGCCACTCGACCAGGCAGGCCATCCATCCGTAAGATTATAGCCCTTCTCCCCAGTTTGGCAAACCGAGATCCCTGGTTAATCGAACAACATCCGCCCTGCCACCTCGAACAGCGCCAGGAGCGGATCGGCCAGGATGGCGGCCGCCAGGATGCCGATCACTGCGACCCACAGGGCAACGATCAACGGGCGCGGTGCTGTGTGGGTCGGGATGTCATCCCGGCCTATAAGGAATGCGGGGCGGATGATCTTCCAATAGCAGGCACATCCGATCACGCTGCCCAGCGCACCCAGGGCCGCCAGCCACCATGAATTGGCCTCGACCGCTGCCGAAAAGAGGTACAGCCTGGAGAAGAACCCTGCCAGTGGCGGCAATCCCACCAGCGAAAGGAGGCACACCAGCCACGGCCAGGCCACGTCCGGCGCGCGCCGGTGCATTCCGGCAAAGTCGCCGATCTCGTCGGCGCTGCCGCGCGCGGCCCAGGCCATCACTCCGGCGAAAACGCCCAGCGTGCCCAGCGCATACGCGAACAATGCATAAAGTACCGACGCCACTCCCCGCGGCGATGCCGCCGCCAGCCCTACCAGCACGTAGCCGATTTGCGCGATCGAGGTATAGGCCAGCAGCCGTCTGACGCTCTGTTGCCACAGTGCCACGAGATTCCCGACGGTCATCGTCAAGACAGCAAGCGTGACGAGCAGCGTGCGCCAGTCCAGCGCGAGGCTCTCGCCGGGCGGCAACGCGGTCAACAGCAGCCGCGCCAGTGCCGTAAAGCCGGCAATCGGCGGCGCCACCACCAGGAACGCGGCTACCGGAGCGGGCGCTCCTTCGACCATATCCGGTGCCCACTGGTGGAACGGGACGGCGGCGGTCTTGGCGGCCAGCCCCAGCACGACGAGGATCAGCGCCGGCAAGAGCGCCGGCCTCAGGGTGTCTCCCGATGTCCGCGCGGCCTCCGCGATGTGGTCCAGGTCGGTCGAGCCGACCAGGCCGTAGAACCACGAGAGACCATAGAGCAAGAGCGCCGTGAAGAGCACGTTGTACAGGAAGAACTTGAGCGCCGCCTCGTCGGAGCGCAGGTCTTGACGCAAGAGATGGGCGAGGAGGTAGGCCGCGATGCTGAACAATTCGTAGGCCAGGACGAGCACGACGAGGTCAGTAGCGGCGCTCAAGAGGCACAGCGCCAGCGCTGCCAGGAGCAGCACCGCGAAAAAGGCGCCCTGGCGCGGGTGGTGCTCCACCGCAGCGGCCGAGACGAGCACGAGCAGCCCCAGCGCCGCCAGTGCGACGAGGTTGACCGCCAGTGCGAACTCGTCGGCGACTAATGGGGCGCCCAGATGTAGATCGCGTCCCCAAAGCGATGCCGTAGCGATGAGTGCCCCGCACAGCCCGGCCATCGCCACGCTGGGCAGGTAGCGTTTCGCTTCTCGCGTGCGCAGTGCGTCCAGCGCCAGAGCGACGAGCGCTGCCGCGAGAAGCGCAAGTTCGGGCGAGAAAAACCACGGTGCTCCGTCCAAATCTCGGGCCTCCAAGGCGTAACACGTAAAGCGCAAACCTAACGCTCCCGGTAGACTTCCCTGCGGTGGCCGATCTGATGAACCACGATGGCCTGCTCCTCATGGATAATCTCGTAAATGACACGATAATCGCCAACGCGAAGTTTGTAGAACCCTGACAGGCTACCCGTCAACGCTTCCGGCTTGATGCTGTCCAGGTTTTCGGCCAACCAGCGGATACGTTCGACGACGCGGCGGCCTATGGACCGGTCGAGTCGCCCCAACTCGTGGGCGGCGGGCTTGAGAATGCGGACGCTGTACATCATTCCAACCCAAGTTGCTGCACCACATCGTTGAGCGATTCGCCGCGCTCGCCAGCCTCCACCGCTGCTCTCTGGCGCAACAGCCTGTCTTTTACCGACCTTCTGATTTCTAGCCCCTCGTCTGGGTCTCCTAGCAATTCGAGCAACTTTTGCTCAATAAGAGTTCCCATCATTTCCACAAACTCGTCTTTGGTCATCTGGGCAACCATATTCGTCGTCATGGCAACCTCCTTTTGTCACGCGTTACCGCAGCCTGCTCAACAACGCCATCAGCGCCGCGTTGAATGTGTCCAGCACCGGTGTAGGATAAATGCCCACCAGTAGCATCACCAGGATCAACGGCCACAGCGTGACCTTTTCCCAGCCGGTCATATCCGTCAAGACTCCCCATTTCTCGCGGTCAAGCGTGCCCAAGAAGAGGTGCTGCACGACCTTCCATAGGATACAGCCGGCGGTAAAGAGCACGCCCAGCGTGCCGACGCAGGCATAGACGATGAGCGCCGAAAAGTGCACTGCGCCGCGCAGGACGAGGTACTCGCCCCAAAAGCCCATCAGCCCCGGCAGCCCCAGCGCAGCAAACCCCGCCGCCAGCATCAGGCCGTAATAGTGCGGGATCTGCGCGGCCAGCCCGCCGAACGCCTTCAGGTCGTGGGTGTGTGTGCGCTCGTAGAGGATGCCGGCCAGGAAAAAGAGCGCCGCAACGATGATACCGTGCGCGAACAACTGCATCGCTGCGCCGTTCAGTCCAGAGGCTGCGGCGTCTAGATCCGCTGTGTTACCGACTGCCGCCGCGCACACTCCCAATACTACGAACCCCAGCTGTGTCAGCGAAAGATAGGCGATGAGGCGCTTGAGGTTCCATTGTGCCATGCACACCAGCGCCCCGTAGACGATACTGATCACGGCCAGAATGGGGATGAGCGGCACAAAGTACTCGAACGCGGCGGGGAAGAGCGGCAGCGCGATGCGCATCAGCCCATAGCCGCCCGCGCTCAGGAACAGCCCTGCCAGCGCCGCGCTGCCGGCGGTGGGCGCTGCGGCCTGCGCGTCGGGCATCCAGGTATGGAAGGGGAACAGCGGCAGCCGCACGGCGCAGGCGAACAGAACGGCCAGGAAAACCCAGCGCGCCGCCCCCGGCAGGTCAGCGTAGGGACGGGCCTCCGCTGCCTGCACCATATCGAAGGTGCTGGCGGTGCGATAGACCGCCAGGATCGCCACCAGCATCGCCACGCTGCCCAGCAGGTTATACAAAAAGAACTTGAGCGCGGCCGGCTCGCGCTTCTCGCCGCCCCACACGCCGATGAGCAGGAGCAGTGGGGACAACCCCAGCACCCAGAAACCGTAGAACAGCACCAGGTCCTGCGCCAGGAAGACGCCGAACGCGCTCGTCTCCAGCAGGAGGAAGAGCGCGAAATACTCCTTGACCCGCAGGTGGACGGTGCGCGTCGAGTACCATAGCGCCAGTGTGGTGAGCAACGCGGTGAGAAAGACGAACGGCGTGCTGAGGCCGTCGGCGGTGAGTGTATATCGTATCCCGAAGGACGGAATCCAGTCATAATCCTCCGACAGGAATGGCCGGCCCTCGTCAATTCCTTGCCGCACGTTGACCCATAGAACGACTGCCAGTGCCAGGGTCACAAGTGCAAAAAAGACACCCACGACGCGGATCGTCCGCACGTCCTCTTTGGGGACGACCAGGATGAGCAAGGCGCCCGCCAACGGGGCAAACAAGATCACGCTCAGGATTGGAAACATGGTACACTCTCCTCTTATTGGATTCTGCGGGTCTCTCGTCTATTGGGGCGGGCTTTAGCAGCCTGTCCTACTTCACAAGAGCAGGAAAATCGTCACCAATACCAACACGGCGATGGACGCGAGCAACAGGTAACTCTGTACCTTGCCGGTGGGTGCACGGAAGATCAGCCCTCCGGCCTTGACCGCGCGCCCCACGTGATCCACTACCAGGTCCACTCCACGCTCTACCCCACCGCTCAAGCGCATGAGCGCGAGCGTCGCCGACCGAACCAGGCCTGTCAGACGATCCAGCCACGGATCGCACTCGGCGCAGGCGCGGGCCAGACCTGTGCCGAGGTAGACCGCCCCATCGGGTAGGCGCCCTAGAGCATGGCGCTCCAGCGCATCACCAGCCTGGGCCAATATGCGTCCGGTGCGGCCTACCGCGCGAACCGGTGTGTCCAGGACGCGCACATCGGCCCAGGCGCAGGCAGAGCCCAATGCCTGACCAACACGCGTTATCCAGCCGACTGGTGGATGGAGGACATTGGCCTCGAACCAGGCGCTAGCCCATGCCGGTCCCCGGCCGGCCCATCTCATCCACTCTACCAGCCCGCCCAGCGCGCGCTCTGTGCCGGCCAACATCCCGGCCAGCGCGACCGCGCCCGTGCCGCAGGCCCGACGATACAGCCGGTCGAGGTACGGCCCATCGCGCAGCCAGCAATAGAGAAGCCCCAGTCGTTCCAGGCGATCTCCCTGCCCGGCGGCGAGCGGCTTCCAGAGGTAGATCAAAAAGGCCAGGAGCAGCCCGCTCACGCCGAAGGCGATGCCCAACGACGTGACCTCCCACACGAAATCACGGACAGCATCCGGCATGTCCAGCAGCCATTCGATGCCGCCAGGGATGATACCGCCCAGGCCCACCAGTTGCGGGGGGACGCCGAGTATGCCCAGAGCGAGCGCCAGGATCGCTAACACGGCCATTGGTGCGATCATTGTGGGCGGACTCTCTTGGGCTTGCGCGGCGACAGGAGAGCGCGGCGGCCCCGCGAAAATCAGACATATCTGCCGCATGGCGGAAAAACCGGTCAAGGTAAGACTCACGGCCAGCAGCCAAAACGCTGCCTGGCTGACGTTCAATGCGCAAGACAGAACTGCGTCCCGCGACCAGAACCCGGCGGTGACGAAGGGCAAGCCGCCCAGTGTCAGCGCGCCGATGAGGAACATCACAAAGGTATCCTTCTGTCGCCGGAGTAGTCCTCCCATCTGGAGCATATCGTGAGGATCGAGCGGCGTGTGGCTCGGTTCCGCCTGTTGAGCCGACGCCATCCCCCGCGTTACCGAGCCGGCGGCCAGGAAGAGCAGCGCCGAGACGATGACGGTCACCACGAGGTGCAAGACGCCTGCTGCGAACGCGCCCAGTCCCAGTGCGGCGACTGCATAGCCCAGTTGGCTGACGGTCGAGAGCGAAAGAGCCCGCTGCACGTCGCGCTGTGCCAGGGCGAACAGCGCGGTCACGATTGCTGTGACGATGCCGAGCAGTGTCACGACGTTCATCCCACTGCCGGGCGTCAGAGCGGGCACCGCTGCCGCGAACAGCGGATAGGCGCGTGCAAGCAGAAAGATGCCCGATGGAGCGACCAGGGCGTGGATGAGCATCGAGGCTGGGACAGCGGCCTCGGTCACCTTGACCGGCCAGAAGTGGAGCGGGAACTGGGCACTTTTGGCCGCAACGCTGCCGAGCAACAGGAGCGCGATGACCGACAAGAGCGAGAGCGACGTCCCAGGCAACGTCGCCTGGGCCAGCCGTTCCAGTGTCGCGCTGTCGAATACGTCATTGTAGGCCAGCGAGCCGGCGTGTGTCCAGAGCAGGGCCATTCCGAGCACGAGGCACAGGTTGCCCAGCCCGTTCACCAGGAAGGTCCACAGCGCCGCTTCGCGCGCGGGTCCGTGTTCGTATCTCAACCCGGTCAACAGGTAGATACAGGCGTCCACAACGGCCCAGCAGACGGAAAAGGCCAGCAGGTTGTCCACAACGATCAGGCCCAGGATGCCCCCCATGAGCAGCGAGAGGTAGGCGAAAGAGCGGTTATAGCGCGTGTCGCCCTGGAGCGCATCGGCGGCATAGATGAACCCCAGGAGGCCGACCAGCGGCGCGACGAAGAGCATCAACGCGCCGACGGCGTCCATATAGAGACCGATCCGCAAGACGCTCTGGCCGACGGTGAACCAACGGATCGCTGCAGAGAAGGACCGCTCGTCTCCGCTCAACCGCGCCCAAAACAGAATCTGCGCCAGCAGGAAAGAGAATGCGATGCCGTTGATGGCAACCTGGACGGTTGCCGCACGGCTGCGATGGGCAAACGCGGCGATGACGGCGAACGCAACCAGCGGGAAGAACGGGATCAGCCAGGCCAGGGCAAATACCGACATCCGCGTTACTCCTTGAGTGAATCCGCCTCATCCAACGTCGCCGTGCCGTGACTGCGCCAGAGCGCGGCGCCGAATGCCAACCCGGCCGCGATCTCCACCACGAGCGCGGCATAGACGGCCGCCGCAAAGACCTGCCCGGAGAAAGCGGCCAGGTTGACGGCGACGGCGTTCAGCATGACGACGACGCCCATCAAGACACCCACCATATCGCGTCGTCCCAGCACTGCGTACAGCCCGATGCAGAAGAGGAGCGCAGCCAGGCTCAGACTCCAAGATGTCAGGTCGCCCGCACCATAGCGGATCACGACTCCCACGAACACTCCGCATAGTGCCGCCACGACCCAGGCCGCCTGCCACCGGCGCCGGCCAAGCCCAGGGTTGGCGCGCGCCATCTCTTGGACGACACGAGGAGCCAGACGGATCAAGAAAACAAGGCCCGCCGCGAGGAGCAATTGGAGTGCAGCAATGACTGGGACCTCCAGAAGCAGGAACAGCCCCGCTGCGCCGAGACACATCGCGGCGAGGAGCACGATGGAGTGCAACGGGTTGCGCCGGATGACGGCGGCGAGCGCCCCTCCCAAGGCAACCGCACTGCAGACGATGAATAGAATCGGTTGAGGCGACATTGAGAACTGGAGTTATTATAGTACAATTGAGGCCAAAATGCCAACGCCGGTTGTACAACCGCTGTTGAAGGGCTATAATTATGATGCTATGGTTCTGCTCAATCTCACCGTCCTTGACGATCGCCTGGCTGTCTGCCGGCTCGACCCGCAGGCCGAGATCCCGGCGTGGGCCGCCGGTCAGCCGTTCTGCTCGATCACCCGCACCGCTGACGAACTCTCGGTCATCTGCCCGGAATCGCGCGTTCCGGCCAACGTGGATTGTGAGCGGGGCTGGCGTGCACTCAAGATCGAGGGCCCGTTTGACTTTGACGCGGTTGGCATTCTCGCCGCCATCGTACACCCACTCGCCGAGGCCGGTATCCCCATCCTGACCATCGCCACGTACGAGACCGATTACGTCTTGGTCAAGGAGGCTCAACTGGAGCGCGCCGTGGCGACGCTCTCCGAACGAGGGCATTGTATTCGCCGGCTCTTTGACGGCTTATCCGATCTGGATTACAATGATGTAGTATGACACAGCACAAGAGACTTCTGGCGCTCGTATTTTCCGGCATCGCGATTATCGTGACCGTCATTCTGGCCGCCGGCCTCTCCGGCATCAGGCTGCAGCCCGGTCGGCCCTTCCCTCTGGCCGCGTTCATTCAGCCAGGAGGCGGCGCGGCCGAGTTGCCGTTCCTGGGACAGGTGTTTATCGTGCTGCTACGGATGCTCCTTCTCGCCGTATGGATACTTCTGCCGCTTGCGATCATCTATCTCATCATTTCACCGAGCGCGCGCAGGCGGGCGTTGAGGGAGTTCCTCGCGCTGCTACCCTTGTTTGTCCTGCTGTATCTGCTTCTGCGTGCCAGTTACAACACCGTGCGCAGGGAAGAGCAACAATTGATGCAGATGCCGGATACTGCACCGCAGGTTTCCCCGCTCCTGTCCGAGCCGGCGCTTCTTACTTCTCCGCCCGAGTGGTTCGTCTTTGCGGCAAGCCTGGCGGTTGCTCTCCTCATCATCGCGCCGCTTGTTGGCATAGCCTGGTTCCTGTGGCAGCGCCGACGTCGGCGTCAGGCAGGACTGGAACGCCTGGCAGAAGAGGCCCAGGCAGCGCTCGCAGCCATCCAGTCTGGCGCAGATTTGCGCAACGCCATCGTCCGCTGTTACGTCGAGATGGCCCGCATCGTACGTGAGCAACGCGGTATTCGCCGGGAGAGTGCCAGGACGGCAACCGAGTTCGCAGAGGATCTTGAACGCGCCGGCCTCCCAGGAGAGGACGTGCAGCGGCTCACGAAGCTCTTCGAGAGTGTGCGCTATGGCGCCAAACTCACCGGTGAAGCTGAAGAGCGCGAAGCCATTGCCGCGCTGGCGTCCATCGCCCAGGCGTGCCGGAGCGTGCGATGAACGCAAGAGCAAAAACCCTCCTGGCGCTCGCGGCCGTTATTCTGCTTCTGGCTATTCCTCTGCGGCTGCTCCTCCTGGACACAGTGCGCGAGTTCATTATCGCCCCGCTCCTACCCCTTCTCCAGATGGGGCAACTCTTGTTCCAGGCCATCCCCCAGGCGCTTCTATGGGCGCTGGGACTCCTGGTCGCCGTGGCCACCGCTCTGCGTAGCCTGGCCTGGCGGGCCAGGCCCACGCTCCGAAAAGGTGGGGCCGTTATAGCGCACACCGGGCCGGTACAGACGTGGGTGCGATGGTTCCAACAACAAGAGCAAGGAGACTATTTCAAGAAACGGCTTGCCCATCGTCTGGGCCAGCTGGCCGTACAGGCTCTGGCTCCATACGAACGCCTCACGGCACATCAGGCCCGCCGGTTGCTCGATCATCTGAACGCACCGCCGGAAGTACGTGCCTACCTCCAGGCCGGATTCGAGCCGGATCCTCCAGCCCTTGCCGCCAGGTTGAGCTTTCTGGCAAAGCTGAGCAATTTGATGAGAATGCGCAAGCAGCGGTCTCCGCTGGATCTCGATCCAGGCGAGGTCGTGCAATTCCTGGAAAGATCAATTGGAGGTTCATAATGACCCTACGCATCTCCGACGTAGCGACATTGAGTGGCCGGGTCATCGGCGAGGTCGAACGAGCTGTTGTCGGCAAGCGGCCGCTGTTAGAGAGAATGATGGCCGCCATACTGGCCGGCGGCCACGTCCTGCTGGAGGATTACCCCGGCCTGGCCAAGACCCTCATCGCCAACAGTTTCGCCACCGCGCTCGGTCTTCAGTTCAAGCGCATTCAGTTCACCCCCGATCTCCTGCCCGGCGACATCACCGGTGGCTATGTCTTCGACCGGGCGCAGGAGACCTTTGTGTTGCGCAAAGGGCCGCTCTTTGCCAACATCATCCTGGCCGACGAGATCAACCGCGCTTCGCCCAAGACCCAATCCGCGCTGTTGGAAGCGATGCAGGAAGGGCAGGTGACACTGGAAGGGGAAACGATGCGATTGCCCGTGCCCTTTATTGTGATCGCCACCCAAAACCCTATCGAATACGAAGGGACATTCCCGCTGCCGGAAGCGCAATTGGATCGCTTCATCATGCGGCTCGCGGTCGGCTACCCGTCGCCCGAGGAGGAGCAGGAAATCCTCAAGCGACGACGTGAGCGTCGGCGCGACGAGTTCGACCTGACACAGGTCACGAACGCCGAGGAGTTGCTTCAGATGCGCCAGGCTGTCGAAGGGGTGTATGTGGATCCGGACGTCGAGCGCTATATCGTTGCCCTGGTCACCGAGACGCGCACACGCCGTGAGGTGGCGGTCGGGGCCAGCCCGCGCGGGTCGCTGGCGCTCCTCAAACTGGCGCGGGCCTGGGCCGCGCTGCACGGACGCGATTACGTGCTTCCCGACGATGTCCGCTCCTTCGTCATGCCGGCGCTGGCCCACCGCTTGATCCTGGAGCCTGATCTCTGGATGAAGCGGCACGCCGCCGAGGACATCCTTGCCGCCATCCTCGCCTCGGTCCCCGTGCCCGTCGTCGAGGGCGCATGAAGCGCAGACTGGTCCTGCTTGCCGGCCTCATCTACGCATTGCTCCTGCTGGGGCTTGCGACGCTGAACGGCGGCCTGCTTGCGCTGGCCCTGCCCTTGGCAGTCTATCTGCTCGCCGCGCTCCTCCACGGGCCGGAGGTGCCCCGCCTGCGGGTCACACGCACCCTCAGCACCGACCGTGTCTCGCATCGCTCCCCCGTGACCGTGCGGCTCACGCTGACCAACGAGGGCGCGCGGTTGGAAGAAGCGCTCATAAAAGACCCGCTCCCCCGCTCGCTCCAGGTGCTGGATGGGCAGCCTTCGCTACTGACCGCTCTTCCCCCAGGCGAGATGGTCGAACTGACTTATACGGTGTGTGGCCCGCGTGGGTGCTACGAGTTCCAGGACGTGCAGGTGATGGTGAGTGATACATTGGGACTGTTCCAATGTCGAGTGCGCCTGTCCGCCCGCGATCAACTCGTCATCCTGCCGGAGGTGCTGCGGTTGCGCCGCGTGGCGATCCGCCCGCTCCACACCCGTGCCTATGCGGGACCTGTGCCGGCGCGTAAGGGTGGGGCCGGCGTCGAGTTCTTTGGCGTGCGCGAATACCGGTCGGGCGACCCCACGCGCTGGATCAACTGGCGCTTGAGCGCCCGCCATCCTCACGCGCTCTTTGTCAACGAGTTCGAGCCAGAGCGTACCGCCGACGTCGGTCTGATCCTCGATGCCCGCCGTCGCAGCGACATCAGAACACTGCGCGGCTCGCTCTTCGAGTACGGCGTCATGGCCACGGCCTCGCTCGCGCAGGCGTTTCTCAACGATGGCAATCGTGTGGGGTTGCTCATCTACGGCGGGGCGCTCCAGTGGACCTTCCCCGGCTATGGCAAGGTGCAGCGTGAGCGCATCCTGCGGGCGTTGGCTGCCGCCGAGACCGGCGAGAGCCTGGTGTTCGAAAGCCTCGATTATCTCCCCACGCGCTTTTTCCCCGCCCGCTCGCAACTCGTCCTGGTCAGCCCGCTCTGCCCGGACGATCTGCCCACACTGGTCCGGCTGCGAGCGCGCGGCTATAGCCTGTTGGTCATCAGCCCCGACCCGGTCTCGTTCGAGGCACAAGGCCTTGGATCGGGAACGGTCGTCGCGTTGGCTGCCCGCATCGCCCGTCTGGAACGTGCGTTGCTCATCCATCGCCTGCAGCGGGCCGGCATCCAGGTGGTAGACTGGCTGGTCGAACAGCCCTTCGATCAGGTGGTGCATACCGCGCTTGTGCGGTTGCCGCACCTGTGGCGTACGATTGGAGTGGAGCGAGGCGTATGAGTATCGTGTTCGCGTGGCTCAGCATCGTTGTGGCGATGATGGCGCTCGCACTGGGATACGGACTGGGCAACGTGTGGGGCGGCGTTGGATTCATCCTGGCGACGGGGTTGCTGTGGCTGCTCGGCCGATGGCGCAACTGGGATTGGACGGCGCCGTCGGTGTTTGCGCTCTGGGTCGGGACGGCAGCAGCAGGGCTGTGGTTGGGTCTGGGTGCAGGGTGGATGCTCGTCGGCGTCGTGGCGGCGCTTTCGGCGTGGGACCTCGAGTACTTCGCCCGGCGGCTGCAAGACGCCGGCCACGCCGAGCAGGTCGTCGCGCTGGAGCGCACTCATCTCAGGCGGCTGCTGGCCGTCAATGTAGCAGGACTGGCGCTGGGAGCCATCGCGCTTGGCATACATATTCGCCTGAGCTTTGGCCTCATGCTCGTCCTGGCGCTCGTCGCTGTATGGGGCCTGAGCCGCGCGGTGAGATTCTTGCGGCAGGAAGAGGATTGATGCTGACCCCCAAAACTGGTATAATGACCTGGAAGTTTCTGTGTCCGGTGGTCGTGTCGTGGAACGAACCGGTATCGTCGTACGGGTTGCCGGCGTGGTGGTGGATGCCGAATTCCCCTCCGGCGACCTGCCCAGCATCCATAACGCCCTCCTGATCCGGTCGGACGACGGCTCCGACCTGGTGGCCGAGGTTCAGGAGCATGTGAATCCCCACACCGTGCGGACGGTCGCCATGCGCACGACCGCCGGCCTGCGGCGTGGGCTTGCCGTCATAGATACCGGCGGCCCCATCCGCGTGCCGGTGGGTCGGGCCACTCTGGGACGGATGTTCAACGTGTTGGGGCAGCCTATAGATGGACAGCCCCCGCCAGAAGCGGAAGAATGGCGGCCCATTCACGTGGCTTCGCCCCCTTTGCGCGATCAACGCGTGGTGTGGCGGCCATTCGTCACCGGCATCAAGGCCATAGACCTGCTCACTCCCTACCCGCGTGGCGGCAAGATCGGACTCTTCGGTGGGGCCGGGGTGGGCAAGACGATGCTGATGATCGAATTGATGCGCCACACGATCCGCGAGCATTCGGGCATCGTTCTCTTCGCCGGCGTGGGCGAGCGCAGCCGCGAGGGTAACGAACTGTGGCTGGAGATGCAACGCGGCGGAGTCCTGGATCGCACCGTTCTCGTCTTTGGTCAGATGAACGAACCGCCCGGGGCCCGTCTACGTGTCCCGCTCACCTCTGGCGACCGAGATGGGCAAACTCCAGGAGCGCATCACGACCACCTCGCGGGGGAGTATCACCTCGATCCAGGCCATCTATGTCCCCGCCGACGATCTGACCGACCCGGCGGTGGTGGCGACTTTTGCCCACCTCGACGCTGCCACCGTCCTCTCGCGGCGACAGGTCAGCCTGGGGCTCTATCCGGCGATTGACCCGCTCGCGTCCAGCAGTACGTTGTTGACGCCTGCCGCCGTCGGCGAGGAGCACGTGGCGATCGCTAACCAGGTGCGGACACTCCTGGCACGCTACCAGGAACTCCAGGACGTAATCGCCATCCTGGGTGTCGAGGAGTTGAGCGAGGCCGATCGCATTGCCGTCCACCGTGCCCGGCGCGTGCAGCGTTTTCTCACCCAACCCTTCTTCGTCTCTGAACCGTTCATCGGCATGCCGGGCCGCTACGTGCCACTCGAAGAGACGCTGCGCGGCTTTCGGGAGATCGTCGAGGGCCGCCACGACGACCTGCCCGAGCAGGCGTTCTACATGGTAGGGACGATTGACGAGGCGGTGGAAAAGGCTCGCTGGATGAGGAGTGATGGTGGCGGATAAACGACTGCGCTTGACGGTACTGACACCTGCTGGGGTATTGTTGGACGTGGCCGACGCGGCGTGGGTGCAGGTGCCGCTGGCCGACGGCGGAAGTGTGGGCATCTATCCGGGCCACGCCCCGCTGCTGGCCGCAACGCGGCGGGCGGCGCTGCGCTATGCGACCGCCATGGGAGAACACCGGACGGAGGAATTCGAGGCCGGAATTCTGCAGGTGACGGGCCAGCAGGTCCTGCTCCTCACCGGTGGGGCTGGCGCGAGTGCAGGCACGCCGGCAGGTGAAACGCCACAGTTCGCCCGCCTGATCGAGATGTTGGGGGCGGGATAACTTGCATACGCGCGACGACGCTGGGCTGGGAACTGGCGCTGCCGATCTTTGGCGGCGTGCTGGCCGGCTATTACCTGGACCGCTGGCTGGAGACGGGCCCCGTCTTTACCCTGGGCCTGTTGACGTTCGGCCTGAGCGTCAGCGTCTATAACATCTGGTGCGTTGTCCGGCGGTGGGAAGCCCGGCAAGAGCCGGCCCAACCGAAGGATGAGAAGCTAACGCGATGAGTCTGACCTGGTTGTTTGCCGGGATATTGCTTGGCCTGCTCAATGCGCTGACGATGGCGGCTACGGTGCGCGGTCTGACCTCCGGCGCTGCGGCGAACCGGCTGTACTGGATCACCGGTGGGATGGTCGCACGCTGGGCGTGGACCGCTGCGTTACTGGTCATAGCATTGCGGCAAAGCGCAGGCGCGGGGCTCGCGGCCTTTGCCGGACTCTGGATTGCCCGCTGGGCCGCCATTGCGTGGTGGACCTCCTAACCCCTCCCCCCCCATGCGCGTCAACCTAAGAGAAACCCTAACGGGATGCGCTTGCGCTCCGAGCCAGGCTGTGGCATGATACCCGCAAAAAGAGGAGGCCACAATGATCGACGTTGCCCACGCAGGCTCCCAGTTG
>DAOUBA010000082.1:0-9501 GCA_034432855.1 Anaerolineae bacterium
CTGCGCGGCGGGCGCATGTAGCACTTGGGGGGAAGTGCTGACTGTCTCGTGCCCGGCGCTAAAGCACCGGGCTGAATAGGCAAAAGCCCCCTTCGGGGGCTGAAAATAAGCCCGGCAGGGCTTTCGTTTGGCTCAGCCGTGTGCTTTGAGCACACGGCGGCGCTCAATCAACGTTCGCCCCCCCAAGATTTACATGCGCCCCTGCGCGGCCGCTCAGTGGTGCAATTCTGCGAGCGGAACTCGAGCGGATCCATCCCGATCCTTTTGGCCAACTCGTCAATCCCCTGCTCGGCGGCGAAGCACACCGGCGTCGCGCAGGGCGCGCGGTACGAGCGGATCGAACGTGATGCGGTTGAGTTCGGGAATCCTCTTGACGTTCACCATCCGACATCTTCCCCGGTGCCAATGTGCCGGAAACGAACTCTGCCGGCTCGACGATGCGGATTCCCTGATACTGTCGCAGGTCCAGCAAGTGAACATCCCGGCTGACGATGACATCAGCGTTTCCCTCGACGGCGCAGGCGATGACGGCATCGTCGTCCGGGTCTGGGGTGACACTGGACAGTTCCAGGTTGCCAGGGGTACAGATCGTGTCCTTCTCCAGGGCTTCCAGCAAGGTCCGGGCCGCCTCGGGCCGGATGCGCTGGCGGAGCGCCGGTTTCGCCAGCGCGTCACGCACTTCGGCAATGAGCGCAGGCGAGGTCAGCACCTCGAACTCCTCTCGTTCCCAACCATCCAGGATGGCGGATATGATGCGTCCGCGCGTGAGCAGAAAGGCGACCAAAACGTTGGTGTCCAGCACGACGCGCACGTTACCTGGCCTCTGCGACCAGTTGGAACGCCTGCTCCTCGCCGAGGTCGTTTTCCGCAGCGGAAGCACGTATGGCCTGGAAACGCTGCTGGCGTTCTCTGGCCTCTTGTTGGCGGCGCAACTGAATCAGATCGTTGTACTCGGTGATGTCCACAATGGCTGCTACCGGGCGCCCTCGCCGTTCAACCAGGATGTGTTCTCGGCCATAGCGCACCCGGGCCAGTATCTCTCCGATGCGGTTACGGACTTCACTTGCGCGAACGGTTGAGACGACCATCTTGACCTCACAGTTATCGAATTAGACGAGTTCGTACAAATCGTCTAATTCGTATTATACGCCGTTTGCGCCGGTTGGCAAGCCCTCTACTTGGCGGCGGGTGACTGCCAATCGCGGGCCGAGCCGGGGTATCTGATGTTCGGGTCTGGGGTCATACTTCATCCTCCTTCCACTCCAGTTCCCGGCTACCAATGCGCACCGTATCGCCCGGACGGATGCCGGCCTCGCGGAGCGCCGCGGTGACGCCCATCCGGTCGAGCGCGCGCTGGAAGCGGCGCACCGCCTCGTCCAGGTTCCACACCGTCATCGCCGCCAGCCGCTCGACCTGTTTGCCGCGCACGCGCCAGCCATCCTCCTCGCGCTCAATGGTGAACGGCTCTTCGAACCGGAAGACGGGCAGGACCTTGAGCGGCTCCGGCGGTGGCGATTCGGCCAGGATTTGCGCCGCGCGATAGAGCACCTCGCGCGTCCCTTCGTGCGTCAGCGCCGAGACGGCAAACACCTCGTGACCTTCTCTGGCGAGCGCGGCTTTGACCTGGGGCCAGCGTTCGCGCGCCTGGGGCACGTCCATCTTGTTGAACGCCACCAGTTGCGGTTTCTCGGCCAGCCCGTGGCCAAAGGCGGCCAGTTCGCGGTTGATGGCGGCGAAATCGGCCAACGGATTCTCCGCCAGGCCATCGAGCAGGTGGATCAACACGCGGGTGCGTTCGACGTGACGGAGGAACTGGTGGCCCAGGCCCTTGCCCTCAGAGGCGCCTTCGATGAGCCCCGGAAGGTCGGCCAGGACGAACTGGGTCTGGTCGTCGAGCACGACGACGCCCAGATTCGGCTCCAGGGTGGTGAAGGGATAGTCGGCGATCTTGGGGCGCGCGGCGGTGGTCGCCGCCAGGAAGGTGGACTTGCCGGCGTTAGGCACGCCCACCAAGCCGACGTCGGCGAGCAACTTGAGTTCCAGCCGCAGGGTGCGCTCTTGGCCCGGCTCGCCGTGTTCGGCGATGCGCGGGGCCTGGTTGGTGGGGGAGGCGAAGCGGGCGTTGCCGCGCCCGCCGCGCGCGCCGCGCGCGATGATCAACTCCTGTCCCGGCTCGGTGAGGTCGCCCAGCAGTTCGCCAGTGTCGGCGTCGTAGACGAGCGTGCCAGGAGGGAGCGGGATGCGCACGTTGGCGCCTGCTGCGCCGTGCTGATCCTTGCCGCGCCCGTGCTCGCCGTGCTTCGCCCAGAAGCGGCGCTGCCGGCTGAAGCGGTAGAGCGTGTTGAGGTGCGGGTCAACGTAGAGGATCACGTCGCCGCCCTTGCCGCCGTCGCCGCCGGCGGGGCCGCCGTAGGGGACGTATTTCTCGCGGCGGAAGGCGACGCAGCCGTCGCCCCCGTCGCCCGCTTTCACGTGAATGTGGGCTTCGTCGTAGAACATCGCCGGAAGGTATGTGGGACGGGCTTTCCAGCCCGTCCGGTGGCAGACTGGAAAGTCTGCCCCACAGGGATTTGCTGAAAGGATACCGCAAATGGAGAGCGGTGTCAAATTGGACAAAGCGGGAGAGTTGGGGTACACTCTTATGCCAGAATCTTTGCAGTGTCTTGGTCAAGGAGGGGGGAAGATGGACCACCATAAGTCGGACATTTTGTCGAGGATAAGCAGACTCTCGCAACCTGACCTTGCACGGCTCGCGGCAGTGTTCGCCGATTGTGGTTGTCGTTATCCTTTCGGTTATGAATCCGCAGAGCCCAGGGCCGTTGGTGATGGCGAGGCGTATTGGTTCGATTATTCAGCACCCATGATGTTCATGCCCTGGGCTGGAGAGTATCACACAGTACTTGCGACTGCTCTGCCGGGTTACATCGGAAGACTCGATTCGCCGCAGGCACTTGAGGCTCTCATTGATTTTATGAAGAACATGGCCGCCAAACATTTCCCCCAGATAAGAAAAGGCGATTCGATGTTTGAGGTGGGCAGTCCGCAAAACCCGTACCTGGCTTGTTATTGCTTATGCGACATAGGCTGGGACTATGCGAGCAAAGTCAGCGCCGTGTTTGACAAGGCGATGTCGGACGTACAGGGGCAAGTCGGTGGGACCTTTAACCAATTCGGCCCCTTGCCGCTTGAGGTATTGCAGGAGCAATATGGCTCATTCGAAGAAATCCGCAAAACTTGCGCCAGCATGCTTGAGACCTATCATCGTTTTGCCCTCACTCTAGACGAAAGACAACGGTTGTGCGTTACCTGTCTGGAACTGGGTGGCACCGCCGGTTCAGGGGGCGGGAGTCAAGAGGCCTTTTTAGTCAACATCGTACAAGATGCAGGGCCCTTTGAGGAACAACGGGCCACATTCGAGGAATTGGCCAATGCTGCACGTGCTGGTGAGCGAGACCTGCAGCGCTTCTTTGAAGGGAATGCTCCCTTGCTCGACTTCCTCGGGTCAAAGGTGCGGGCCTATTTTCAGATTGTCTTGCGTGAGCGGGGGCGTACCATGTTGGATGCAGGCTACCTGCTTGAGCCCATTGCATACAAGACCGTTGCAGATATGGGACTTGCGGTTGAAAAGTTGACGCTGGGGTCGGAATGCCAGGAACAATTCTATGCAGGTCTGTGTCAGTATATTGCCTCCATGCGTGAATACAAAGTGCAATTCAGGTCTCTCGATTGGCATTGGAACGGCATAGAGTCTTTCGAGCCGGAGTGCGTACTGATTGTTGGCAAGGACTATGGTCAGTGGGACTATGCGCTCCTTCGGTCTTCCTATAGGTCGGCGTATCCCGTTCGACTTCCGTCTTACACGGAGGTACTTGGATTGCCCGGCGAAGGTGTGATATGAGCCACTGCCCCAGTTGCGGACGGTTCGTCGGCCCCTACGAGGGCTGTCCTTATTGCGGCGCGCGTCTGAGCGGGCGCATCCCGCTCCGCGCTGTCAAGATCGCCGCCGTCGTGCTCGCCACGCTCGGGCTGGCCGCGCTGTGGCTCGCCGCCACGCGCGCTACGGTGCCGCTCATCCAGATCGGCCAGGCCGGTTCGACGATGAACATGGCCTATGTGCGTGTGCAGGGCCGCTGTACCCGCACGCCCACCTACGATCCACAGGGCGAGTACCTCAGTTTCTGGCTCGCCGACGAAACGGGTGAGATACTCGTTTCGGCCTACCGTGCCGAGACGCGCGCGCTGATCGCACAAGGGCGTGTGCCCGCATTGGGGGACGAGGTCGAGGTGGCCGGCACGCTGCGCGTGCGCGAGGATTTCCTGGCCCTCACGGTCAACGTGCCGGAGCAGGTATTGATCACGCGCGCCGAGTCGGTCGCGCGCACCATCGGTGAGATTACGTCTGGGGACCTCTACCTGCGCGTGCGGGTGCGCGGGAAAGTGCGCGCGGTCTATTCGCCCTACGAGGGGTTGACGCTGGTCACGATCCGCGACGAGACGGGGGAGATTCCCATCGTCGTGGACGAGAACCTGGTTGCGCTGAGCGGGCCGCTTCCAGCACTCGCCGCCGGTCAGCCGGTCGAGGTCGTGGCGGCGGTCTCGCTCTACCGGGACACGCCACAGTTGGCGCCGGCCTCCACCGCCGACATTGTGCTGCTGAGCGAACCGCCCTCCGCTACCGTGACACCTATCGGTGAAGTCACATCTGCCCATGTGGGCAAGACGCTGACGCTGCGCGGGACGCTCGGCGAGCCGCAGCCGTTCTCCAGGGGGGTCAAGTTCCCACTGAGCGATGAGAGTGGCACGATCACCCTGCTTCTCTGGCAGAATGTGCACGATGCCATTCCCGACGCCGGCCGCCTGGTCGCAGGTGTTGCGGTCACGGTGACGGGGGAGATCGAGGAGTATCGGGGGGAGTTGGAGATTGTGCCGGAAGCGGAGGGGGTGGAAGTGTTGGGGAGATGAGGGGGATGAGGAGATGAGGGGATGAGGAGGGAGGGGAAGAGTAGGGGGCAAGATGCAAGATGCAAGATGCAGGATGCAGGATGCAGGAGGAGGATAGGATGCGACGGGTGATGGCCGCAGGTGTAGGGGTTGTGCTGGTGATGGTGTTGGCCGGGTGTGGCGGGGTGGGGCGGGCGACGCCGACGATGACGGTGCGCCCGCTGCCGGAAGTGCGCGTCACGGTGACCCTTGCGACGAGTACCCCGACGCCCACACGGATCGTCGAACTCACCAGCCAGCCAACCAGCCAACCAACTGACCAACCGACAAACCAATCAACTATCCAACCAACCAACCGACCAACTCACACCCCAACTCCATCGCTTACCCCGACTCCCAAAATCGTCATCACCCCCATCGGTTCTATCACTGCCGCGCGTAGCGGCGAGGAGGTGACGGTCGAGGGCACAGTCGTCGGCACGGCCAGTTTCGCGGAGGGCTTCAAGTTCACGCTCGACGACGGCACAGGCCAGATCGTGCTCTTGATGTGGCACAACGTCTACGACGACTGCTGGGACGCGCCGGAGATCAACCTGGGGGCCGTGGTGCGCGCCAGCGGCAAGATCGCCGAGTACGAAGGCGAGTTGCAGATTCAGCCGGATTTCGGCGGGGACGTGAAGGCGCTACGGGGCGCGGTCGCTTCGGCGCCTTCGCGCGAGATCGGCTCCCTCAGCGGCAGCGACGCCGGCCAGCGGGTAATGATCGAGGGACGAGTTACCCCCAAAGGGGGGACAGAAGATTGGGCCAAGTTCTCCATCAGTGACGAGACCGGCGAAGTGATGGTCTTTATCTGGCGCACCGTGCTCGACCGCATCGAGAAGAATGCCGGCCTGGGCACACCAGGAAGCCGCGTGCGCGTGGTGGGCACGGTGCAGATCTATCGCAACAATCTTGAGGTGGTGCCGACGTTGCCGGTGGATGTGACGGTGCTGGAGGTTGCGGGCGAGTAGCGCGGAGCAAGGTGACGTGTCCGGAGGTGGAATGTTCATCCAGGCGTTGTTTGCCGCCACAGCAGGCGCGATTGTTGCTTCGGCGCTGGCGCTGGTGCCGGCGCTGCACATCTACAACGTCGCCGGGCTGATCATTCTGGGCTGGGGAGCGCTGGGGCGGTTCGTGCCGCCGGAACTCCTGGCCATGTTCTTCTTGGGGCTGATCACCGGCTATGCCTTCCTCAACACCATCCCCAGCATCTTTTTGGCCGCGCCTGACGACTCGACCGTGTTCGTCGTCCTGCCGGGGCAAAAGTACCTGCTCCAGCAGCGCGGCTACGAAGCAGCGGCGCTCACGGGATTGGGCGGGCTGGGCGGCGTGGCGGTGCTGGCGCTCTTGACGCCGGTTGCCTCGGCGTTCTTCCCGACGGTGCGCGCGATCGTGCAGCCGCACCTGGGCTGGATCCTGTGGGCGGTGATTGCCTTCATGCTGATCTCCGAGTGGCCCAAGGGCTCGGACCGCGCCCCCGCCGGCTGGCGACGGTGGTGGGACGGCTGGCGCAGTCTGACCGCCGGGCTGGTCACGTTCCTGCTCTCGGGCCTGCTGGGCTTTATCCTCCTGTACCGCAGCCTGGTGCCGGTGACGGTGGCGTACCAGAACCTGTTGCCGGCTTTTGTCGGGCTGTTTGCCGTCCCCTGGATCCTGCAGAATCTCCTCTCGCGGGTGGAAATCCCCCCGCAACACATCGCCCGCTCCGTAGACGCGAGCCCCTGGCTGGTGGCGCGTGGGACGTTCGCCGGCGCGCTGGGTGGGCTGTTCGCCGCCTTCTTCCCGGTGGTGACCGGCGGCATCGGCGGCTTTCTAGCCGGGCACGCCACCGCGCAGCGCGACGACCGGCTGTTCATCATCTCGCAGGGCGCGTCCAAGGTCGTGTACTACGTCGGGGCCTTTTTGCTCTTCTTCGTGCCGGGACTGCGCCTGACGCGCGGGGGAATGGCCTGGATGTTGAGCAGCCTGTGGTCGTCATACACGCCCCGGGGTTACTATCAGGCGGTGGCGGCGGTCGTCGTTGCCGGGACGCTCTCGTTCTTCCTGCTCCTGCTGATGACGCGGCTGGCGATCAAAGTGGTCAGCAGGATCCACTATCGCTGGATCAGCCTGGGGACGCTGGCAGTGCTGCTGGCGGTCGTCGGCGGGATGACGGGGTGGGGTGGCCTGCTGATCTGCGCGGTCGCCACCGGCATCGGCCTTATCCCGGTGCTGTGGGGCTCGCGGCGGATGAACTGTATGGGGGTGCTGCTTCTGCCGATCGCGCTGAATATGGTGGGGGTAGGGGGCGTGGTGGCGGGGTGGATGGGGCTGCTGTGAAAGCCCAAAGCGCCAAACTGGGCGGGGTAGCCGCGTGATAATCTCACCCTATCCCCCCTACCCCCTTCCCCTCTCCCAAAGGGAGAGGGGAAGGGGGTGGGGGGATGGGGTGAGGTCAATAATTTCTCAGCACCAGCGGCAGGTACACGTACATCCGCCGCTCGTCGGCGCCGATGTCATAGCCGGCGCCGATGGGACGCGGGTCGCCGTCTATGTCGGTGGTCACCCCGGCAGAGATGCCTGCATCCATCGCCGCCGAGCCTGCGCCAATGTGGTAATCGCCCCCTGTGGGGTTGACAAAGCGCGGGTCGCCGCTGACCGGATTCGTGCCCTGGATGCCGGAGTAAGTGTTGGCCCAGAACAGATTGTGATCGGCGCTCACGGTGGCGCTGACCGGCGAGACGTTGGTGATGCCCCAGGTGGCGCTGACGGCGATCGTGTTGGTGACGAACACGGTCGTGTAGCCCGCCACATAGATGCCGCTGCCCCCGCCGGGGCCGACCAGCGTGTTGTGGACCAGCGTGGCCGTGAGCGGCTGCCCGCTTTGCCCTTCGGCGCGGATCACCTGCGCGCCGCTGCGGGCGACGACGTTGTTCACCAGCGTTGCCACTCCAGGCCCGCTGAACATCTCTATGCCGATTGCCGTCGCGTTGCCGATCACCCGGTTGCCTTCCAGACGGGGTTGGCCGCGGCTCAGCCAGATCGCGCTTTGCCCGTGATTTCCGGTGATCTGGTTGCCGGAATATGTGCCGGAATCGCTCCAGAGGTAGATGGCCGCGCCGGGATAGTTTGTTCCGGAAGGATTGACCCAGTTGCCGTGCAGCACATTGTTCTCGACGGTCGGCGCTCCATAATTGGCCGAAATGCCCCCGCCCCAGGAGTTGGTGTTTTGCAGGGTGGCATAGTTGTTGAGAATCTGGTTGTAGCGCACCAGAGCATTGCTGTGGTCAAGGTACAACCCGCCGCCGTCGCCATACCCCGTCAGGCGCGCCACGTTGCTGATGATGATGTTGCTGTTGATCACCGCGTCGTTTGCGTTCTTGAGATATAGCCCTCCGCCATAGCCGGTCCCGCTGACTGCCGAGGCCACGTTGTTGGTGATGATGTTGTTCACGATGAGGGGCCTGGCCGCATAGACAAAGATGCCCCCGCCGCAGCCGGACGCCGCGCCGTGCATAAAGGGACATCCGGCAGTCTGGCCGCTGGCATTGCCGCGCGCGATGACCAGGCCGTCCAGGGTGGGAATGACGCTGCCGGTGATGACGACCACCCGCCCCAGCCCCTGCGCGTCCAGCGTGGTCGGCTGGGTGAGCGGATAGGGGATGGTCCAGTTGGTGGTGGTATACCCGCCGCGGATACTCAACGACTTGTCAATGTACACCACCTGGGTCATCCCATTGCGTGCCTGCACGCCGGTATAGACGCCGGTGGCGACCAGGATGGTATCGCCAGTGGAAGCGCGGTCTACGGCGTGCTGCACCGTGTAGCAGGGGTCGGTTATTACTTTACACTCGTTGATCAAATAGAATCCGCCACCGATGGGAATGGCATTTCGGCCTGTTGTCGCCACGTAGCGGGTTGTGCCGGCGGCGCGAGCGGTCTGCAGCGCCAGCAACAACATCAGCAGAGGGACCAATCCCAGGCCCAGGGCCAGCACTCCAATGAGACGTTTGGTTTGCATTGCGTATGCTCCTTTTGCCCCTTTCCTCCTCTCCCCCGCGCGGGGGGCGGATGGGGGATGGGGTGAGGTCAATAATTCCTCAACACCAGCGGCAGGTAGATGCGCGCCACGTACTCATCTGCGCCCACGTCGGGCAAGCCCAGCGGCCGTGGGTCGCCGTCAATGTCCCGCGTGACCCAGGCCAGCGGCGTGGCGTTCCCGATGGCGTTGGAGCCGCTGCTCAGGTGATAGTTCGCCAGCAGACCCGCCGGGCCGGGCACCTCGTGTGTGCTGGTGACCCCTGGCCCGTAGTTGATCCCGTTGCCCTCGAACAGGGTGTGCGTCGCAGAGACGACGCTGCTTCCCGGTGTCGCGTTGGTGATGCCCACCGTCTGGCTGACGATGATGTTGTTGTAGAGCAGCACTGTACTCAACGTGTCCACATAGACCCCTACGCCGTCCCCGGCCCGGTTCTCGGCGATGGTGTTGTGCGCCACACGTCCTCCGAGAACTCCGCTGGTCCCGATCAGCACCCCGCTGCC
>DAOUBA010000083.1:0-38230 GCA_034432855.1 Anaerolineae bacterium
TTACGGCCCGACCGTGATCAGGTCCTCGATCCCCGCGAACGTCGTCGGGCCGATGCCCGGCACGTTCTGGATGTCCTCGATGGTCTGGAATGGGCCGTTGGCCTCGCGGTACTCTACGATGCGCTGTGCCATCGTCGGCCCGATGCGCGGCAGCGTCTCCAACTCCGCCGCCGTGGCGGTGTTGATGTTGATCTTGCCACCTGTTGTCCCTGCGCTGCCTGCTCCGCCGCTCACGCCCGCCGCAGGCGGGCTGGCCTCTCCCCGGCGCGGCACATAGACCTGCTGCTGATCGCGCACCTCCTGCGCCAGGTTGATGCAATCCAGGTCGGCGTTGGACGTGGCCCCGCCGGCGGCCTCGAGCGCATCGCGGATGATGCTCCCCGGCGGCAATTCGTAGACCTCGGGCCGGTGCACTGCCCCGCTGACGTAGACCCGGAGGGGGGCCGGGGTCGCAGTGGGAAGCGGCGTAGGAATCGGGGGAGGCGTAGAGACGACGACGGGCATCGCCGAGCGCGGGCGTGGGCGCGGGGTAAAATAACCAATCGCGCCGCCGACGATGAGGCTGAGCACTGAACAAAAGATAATGTAACCCCGATAGCGTGTACCCTCCTGCTGCCCCATTCGCACCCTCCTTAATAAGGGCAAGGCAATCTCGCCTACAGGCTTATACCGTCCGCAGCACCTCCTGCAATAGACGCACGGCATTCTCCACGTCCCGCTCGTCTACCATCTCCGACGGGGTGTGGATGTAGCGGCAGGGGATGGACAGGCAGCCGGACGGCACCCCAGAGCGCACCAATTGCATCGCCGCCGCGTCGGTGGTGCCATAGTCCAGGACCTCCATCTGGTAGGGGATTCCCGCCTTCTGCGCGCTCTGCACCAGCAGGTCGCGCACCGCCGGATGGGCGATCATCCCACGATCCCGCACCTTGATCGCCGGCCCCGCCCCCAGTTTGACGGCCATCGGCATGCACTCTGGCGTGTCGCCGGTATCCGTCACGTCCACGGCGATGGCCATGTCGGGCTCGATGCCGTAGGCGGACGTGCGCGCTCCAGAAAGCGTCGTCTCCTCCTGCACGCTGAAGATGAAGTAGACGTCGTGCGGGGTGCGCTTGAGCCGGCGCAGGGTCTCGATCAGTATCGCACAACCGATGCGGTCGTCCATCGCCTTGGCGATCAACCGCGTACCTTGCGCCGCGAACGGGCGCACGAACACGGCGGCGTCGCCCACGCGCACCGGGCAATCCTCGCGGCTCGTGGCCCCCACGTCTAGGTATAGTTGCTCGATGCTGGGCACCCTGCCGATATCCTCGCGCTTCTCCTCGACGCCGATGACGCCCACCGTGCCGTCGGCAAAGGCCACCCGCGCACCCACGCAGGTGAGCGGGTAGACCCCGCCGATGCGCGTGAAGCGGGCAAAGCCCTTCTCGTCCACGTAAGAGACCATCACGCCGATTTCGTCCATGTGGGCTGCCAATGCGATGCGCTTGCCCTTGCCGGTACCTTGTTTGCGCACAACGAAGCTGCCGAGCGGGTCTGTGCGCAGTTCGTCGGCCAGCGGCTCGACCTCGGCGCGGATCACGTCGCGGATACACTCTTCGACCCCCGAGGGGCCATAGGTCTCGGTTAGTTTGCGAATCAAATCTCTCATTCTGTTCTCCTGATTCAAGTATTGTCCGCGGTGTAAAACAAGGGACAGGCTCAGGGCCGCTTGAGAGTGGCGTCGTGATAACCGACGTTGCGCAGGATCAGCACATCCTCGTGCATCTCGAAGGTGATGCGCAAAGCGCGGCTGGCCCGCGCTTCCCAAATTCCACGAACACCTCGCATCTTCTTCACGTGCAGGCCGGGATAGCGGGGATTTTCGGCTAATCGTCGCAAAGCCTTTTGCACTTGCTGGCGATCTTCAGTTGAAGAGCCCGGTAGGCGCGCCGGAAACGATCGGTATACTGAAGCCGCATTACTCTTCGGCCTCCAGGCTGGCGATCAGCTCTTCTACGTCTTCGAATTCGTGTACCCGGCCGGCAGTGATGTCGGCGCTGGCCTCTCTTTCGGCAGCCTGCCACTCGGCGGTCCAGAAATAGGCCTGGCTTTTGTCGATCAGTCTCTTGGGCGTGAGGATGATGATGTCGCCCTCAACGCGCACTTCGACGTAATCGCCTTCATTTATGTTGACGGCCCGCCGTATGGCAGCAGGCAGCGTAATCTGGCCGTGACGGGTTACTTTGGTCAGGGATGCGGAAATCGTGCTCATTGCGACCTCCTAATCTACTAAATCAGGAATATCGCACATCCCTGGCTGGAAATGTCAACTCAACATCCGTTGTGTGAGGCGCGCAAGGGACTCGCGCATCAGACGCACGGTATTGTTGAAATCGTCCAGGCTCAGAATGGAAACCGGGCTGTGGATGTAACGGCACGGCACGGCCACGGTGGCCGCGGGCACCCCCTGCCGGGTCTGATGAATGGCCCCGGAATCGGTGCCGCCCACGCCCGGCTGCTTGAACTGGTAGGGGATGCCGAGTGCTTCGGCAGTGCCGGTGAGGAGCCGCACCAGCCGCCGGTCGGCGATGAAGGAGCGATCCATCACCGTAATCGCCGGCCCTTTGCCCAGTTCCGAGGTGGGGCTGGTGTCTTTGTCCTTGGGGATGTCGTCGGCGACGGTGCCCTCCAGTGCGAAGGCGCAATCGGGGGCGATGGCATAGGCGGCGACCTGCGCCCCGCGTAGCCCGACCTCTTCCTGCACGGTGAAGGCGGCGTGGAGATCGCAGCGGAAGCGCTCGCCGCGCACGAGGTCCACCAGCACCGCGCACCCCGCGCGGTCGTCGAATGCCTTGCCGCTGACGGTGGGCCCCAGTTCGCGGAAGCGCATGGCGAAGGCGATGGTGGTGCCCAAGGGGGCCAACTTTTTGGCCTCGTCCTTGTTCCTGGCCCCAACGTCCACCACCAGGTCCTCGATCTGGAGCACCTTTTCGGCCTCGTCTCCCTTCACCAGGTGAATCGGCTTGACGCCGATGACGCCGGGGATGCATTCCGGGCCGACCTGGACTGCGGTGCCGGGCAGCAGGCGGGGGTCAATGCCGCCGACGGCGTTCACGCGCAGGAAGCCGTCGCCGTCGTGGCCGACGACCATCAGGCCGATCTCGTCCATATGGGCGGAGAGCATCACGCGGAGGCGGTCACGGCCCGTGCCGCGCTTGAAGGCCAGGATGTTGCCCAGGGCATCTACCTTGACCTCGTCCACGTGCTCGCGTATCGCGTCGAGGATGACGGCGCGTGCGCCGCCCTCGTTCCCCGAAACGCCGATTGCTTCCGAGAGTTCTTTGAGTATCATCTTGGCTCGCCTTCTGTTCCAGAATCCCAGGCCAAGGAAAAATCTGCTTCCAGCCCGGCGACGAACGCCGTCAGCAGCCGTGCAGCCCGTTCGACGTCTTGTGTCTCCACCACTTCGACCGGCTGGTGCATATAGCG
The DNA here is from genome assembly GCA_034432855.1 of Anaerolineae bacterium. Classification (GTDB taxonomy): domain Bacteria; phylum Chloroflexota; class Anaerolineae; order B4-G1; family B4-G1; genus DAOUBA01. Next base: position 3,472 of record DAOUBA010000083.1, read on the forward strand.
GAGCGGGACGGAAATGAGGGCGGTGGGTACCCCTTCGCGGGTGACTTGGATGGCCCAGGAGTCGGCGCCGACGCGGCCCGGCAGCGCCTCGATCTGATAGGGGATCTCATGGCTCTCGGCCACCTTCTTCAGCCGCTCCACGAGTCCTGGGTGGAAATTCGGGCCGACTGCAATGCTCGGCCCCTCGCCGAGGGGGATGGAGTCCACTTCGGGGACGCCGGGGTGCCTGGCGAAAGTTACATCCAACGCCACGCCCAGGTCGGGCGCGATGCCGTAGGCGGCGGTCGTGGCGCCTTTCAGCCCCACCTCTTCCTGCACAGTCGCCACGGCCAGGACATCCCAGGCGTGGCGCATGCCGGCCAGTTGCTCCAGCGCCAGCGTGATGACCGCCACGCAGGCGCGGTCGTCCAGCGCCTTGCCGGCCACGCGACCGTTCTTCAATTCCACCAGGTCTGCGCGAATGGAGATGAGATCGCCGACTGTGACCAGTTGCTCGACTTCTTGCGGCGACAGCCCCACGTCCACGAAGAGTTTGTCCCAGGGGACGACCTTTTTGCGTTCCACTTCGGGCAGGACGTGCGGCGGGCGGGTAGCGACGACGCCGGGTAGATCGCGTTTGCCGTGGACGATGACTTCGAGGCCCAATAGCACCCGGCGGTCGGTGCCGCCGACGCGGGCGATGCGCAAAAAGCCCTTCTCGATGCCGGTGACCATCAGCCCCACTTCGTCCATGTGCGCCGCCAGCATCAGTTTGCGGCGCGGTTCAGGGGCGACGCCGCGCTTGAGGGCAATCAGGTTGCCCATAGCATCCACGCGCATCTCGTCCACGAAGGGCTGCCAGGTCTGGCGCACGAGTGCGCGCACGGGCCCTTCGTAGCCGGTGATGCCCGGGGCTTCCGAGAGTTGCTTGAGTAGGGGGATGGTTTCCACGCGGGTCTCCTTTAGGCAAAGGCCGAGCGCTCATGGCGTCGGCGGCGTTGCGGGGGGCGTCTCGGTCGGCGTCACAGTCGGCGTGGCCGTGTCGGTCGGCGGCGGGGTGGGTGTCTCGGTCGGCGGCGGCGTAGCCGTAGGGGTTTCGGTGGGCGTGGGCGATGGGGTTATCGTCGGTATCGGTGTGACCGTAGGTGTAGCGGTAAAGGTGGGGATCGGCGTGGGCGTGCGCGTGGGCGGAAACCATTGAGTGGGGGTGGGCCGCAGGGTCTCTGTCGGGCCCGCCACGGTGGGTGTGCTCGAGGGTGTTGCCGTTGGCGTTGCGGTGGGTAGCGGAGTCGGCGCGCTGACCTCCGGCTTGAGGGCCAGAAGCAGGATACCGGTGCCGTAGCACGGCAGGCTCAAGAGGATCAGGCTGATCAGCACCCAGTGAATCGGGCGCAGTCCGGCTTTTTCAGGCATCGAAGAACTCCAAAGGGACTGCGATATGATAGCATCTTTAAGGGTACTTGTCAACGCCTCATCCTGCAGCCATCCCCAGGCAGCGGCCTACAAAGTCGCGTTGGCCGCGCAGGAAGAGTGCGATATCCATTGGCCGCTTGCCGGCCAACTGTACCTGCTCCAGGCGCAGTGCCCCTTCGCCCGTGGCAACGGCTACACCGTCGGCCAGAGCAAGCACGGCGCCCGGCGGCGCATCCCCGCGCCAATCGAGCAGGGGGGCAGCCCGCAGCACCTTGAGCATCTGCCCCCGCCAGAAGGTGAACGCCCCCGGCCAGGGATGAAACGCTCGTACCCGCCGATCCAACTCGACCGCCGGGCACGACCAGTCGAGCAGGCCATCTTCCTTGCGCAGTTGCCCGGCGTAGGTCACGCCTTCTTCGGGCTGGGGTTGCGGCAGCAACGTGCCCTCCAGATACGCCGGCAACGTCTCCACCAATAACTCGGCCCCCAACTGCGCCAATCGCTCTCCGAGGGACGTCTGCGTATCATCGGGACGGATCGGCTCCTCGCGCCGGGCGATGATGGGGCCTGTATCCAGCCCGATGTCCATTTTCATGATCGTCACGCCGGTGATCGCATCTCCGGCAAGGATGGCTGCCGGGATCGGTGCTGCCCCGCGCCAGCGCGGGAGCAGTGAAGCGTGGACGTTGAGGCAACCGTAGGGGGGAAGGTCGAGCACGTCCTGGCGCAGGATCTGCCCAAAGGCCGCTACGACGATGACCTCCGGCTGCCAGGCGAGCAGTTGTGCCAGCGCCTCCGGCTCTCGCAACGAAGGCGCCTGCATCAGTGGCAGACCATGCGCCTGTGCTGCTCGTTTGACCGGTGGGGGCTGTACCTCACGCCCACGCCCGGCCGGGCGGTCCGGCTGTGTGACGACGCCGACCACCTGATGCGCGCCGGCCAGCGCCTCCAGCGCCGGCACGGCAAACGCGGGCGTGCCCATGAAGACGAGTCGTGCCATGCTGGTTCGTAAAAGACCCCCGTTTTCGCGGAGAAAACGGGAGGGCCGACGTTAGCCGCGTTCGATCAGCGCCTTGAGGTTGGCCAGGCTACGGCGGATCGCGCGGCGGGTGGAAGCCCGGCTACCCAGCACGTCGCCGATGCGGGCGAGTATCCCGCGCGGCTGGTACTCCCAGATCACGACGAGGCGCGTGCCGCCGCCCAGCGCGCTGAACTGCCACGTCTCGCTGCCGGATTTGAACGGGCTGCTGGGCGCGGCGTCCAGCACCTTGACCGTCGAACTGAGGGGGTACTGGAAGCCGATATACTCGCCGTCCCAACTGAAGAGGGCCCCTCCTGCCCAGGCAGCGTCAACCCGAATCAGCGTCCCCTGGCGCACGGGCTTGGACGTGAGCAATTCCACGCGGGTGACGCGCACGTCCCAATCGGGCCGTTTTTCGAGTTCGTGGCAGAAACGAAAGACGTTGGCTGGCGGCGCCGCGATTTCGACACTCTCTTCAATACGTGCCATGTTTCCCCCTCCGGTAGAGGCTCTCGTGCTGCCAGTATTATACTATATCCCACGATGGGGACAAAGGACGCGGTAAAGGCGGGGTAACCCCGCCCCTACTCATTCGCGCAGCAAAAGCGCCCACAGCCAGCGCAGGAAGCGACGCACCAGCGAGCGCAGGGCGGCGTAACGATAACGCAGACCATACAGGGCTCTCTTCCAGCGCGTGGGGGGCACGCTGGGTAGGGGCGCACTCCAGCGAATGGCAGCCGCCGCCCACGTCAGCCCTGCGCCGAAACCGACACACACGATCAGGTCATCGCGCTGAATACGTCCCTGCTCTGCAGCCTCGCAGAGCGCGATGGGGATGGAGGCAGCGGAAGTATTGCCATATCGCTCCACGTTGCTAAAGACCGCCTCCGGTGGCAAGCCCAAGGCCCTGGCCGCAGCCTCGGTGATGCGTTGATTGGCCTGGTGGGGGATGAGCAGTTTCACGTCGCCGATCGCGAGGCCGCTTTTTGCCAACACTTGACGTGTAGCAGCCGGCATAGTCTGCACGGCGAAGCGAAAGACCTCGCGCCCTTTCATTTTCAGATAGTGCTGCCGTTCGGCCACGGTCTGGTGGGAGGCAGGCATGCGACACCCGCCGGCCGGCAGTTGCAGCAGGTCGCCGCCGGAACCGTCGGCGCCCAGGACGGTGGAGAGGACGCCGCCGTCGGCACCGTTGGCCTGCAGGACCACGGCCCCAGCCCCATCGCCAAAGAGCACGCAGGTGCTGCGATCGTTCCAATCGGTGATGCGCGAGAGGGTCTCGGCGCCGATGACCAGCACGTTCTTGTACGCACCGGCCGCGATGAGATCGGCGGCAATGCTCAGCCCGTAGACGAAGCCGGAACAGCCCGCCGAGAGGTCGAAGGCTGCGGCGCGCGTGGCGCCCAGCGCGTCCTGCACCAGACAGGCGGCGGATGGAAAGATATAGTCGGGCGTGACGGTGGCGACGATGATCAGGTCCAGTTGTTGTGGGTTAAGCCCTGCGGTCTCCAGCGCCTGGTGGGCTGCCTGGATGGACATGCTGACCGTCGTTTCGCCGTCGTCCGCGATGCGCCGCTCGGCGATGCCGGTGCGGGTGCGGATCCATTCGTCGGACGTATCCACCATGTGCAACAGGTCATTGTTGGTCAGCACGCGCTGCGGCACGTACTTGCCCCAGCCGACGATATGAGCGCGATTTGCCATCACACCCCCTCCCAGCGACGGAAGATGAGGCAGCCGTTGTGCCCGCCGAAACCGAAGGAGTTGGAGAGCGCCATGCGGGGGTCTGTTTTGCGGGCTTGGTTGGGTACGTAATCCAGATCGCAGTCCGGGTCGGGGTGCTCGTAATTGATGGTCGGATGCACCCAGCCGGTCTCCAGACTCTTGATGCAGACGATGGCTTCGACGGCACCAGCCGCGCCCATCAGATGCCCCATCATGGACTTGGTGGAACTGACGGCCAACCGGTCAGCATGTGCGCCAAAGACGCGGCGGATGGCACGGGTCTCGGTACGGTCGTTGAGCGGGGTGCTGGTGCCGTGGGCGTTGATGTAATCCACTTCTTCCGGCGTAATTCCGGCATCTTTCAACGCCAGTGCCATCGCGCGGGCCGCGCCGGCGCCGTCCTCGTCGGGGGCGGCGATGTGAAAGGCATCGGCAGTGGTCCCATAGCCTACCAGTTCGGCATAGATACGCACCCCTCGGCGCCGAGCGTTTTCCAGGCTTTCCAACACCAGGATGCCGGCACCTTCGCCGATGACGAAGCCGTCGCGCTCGGCGTCGAAGGGGCGGCAGGCGCGCTGGGGCTCGTCGTTGCGCGTGGAAAGTGCCCCCATGTTGGCAAAGCCTGCCACCGAGATCGGGTGCAGCACGGCCTCACTGCCACCGCAGATGACGACCTCCGCCGCGCCCCGTCGGATCATCTCGGCAGCCTCGCCGATGGCGTTGCTACCGGTGGTGCAGGCAGAGGCTACGGATATGACGGGGCCGCGCAAACTGTACGCGATGGAGATGGCAGCCGAGGCCGCGTTGGGCATCATCATGGGCACCATAAACGGACTGACGCGGCGCGGGCCGGACTGCTTGAGGACATCGTGATTCTCCAGCAGGGTGAGCGCGCCGCCGATGCCGGTGCCGACGACCACGCCAGTGGTTTCCCTGAGCACGTCGTCGAATTCCAGTTGCGTGTCGGCAATAGCCTGGCGGGCGGCAGCCAGCGCGTAGAGGGTGAACAGGTCGTTGCGCCGCGCCTCGCGGCTGCCAAAGAGCGCCGCCGCATCGAAGCTCTTGACCTCGGCGGCGATCCGCACTTCGAGGCTGCTGGCGTCGAAGCGGGTGATGGGGCCGGCGCCGCTCTTGCCGGCCAGGAGCGCATCCCACATCGTCGGCACATCGTTGCCCAGGGGGGTGATCGCGCCCAGGCCAGTGATCACGACACGTCGTCTCATAGTTACCTCCAGAACTGGGAACGGTTCTGAGGTAATAACACCACCGGGGAGAAATCGTTACGGGGGCAGTCTGGTCAGCGAATCAGCGAGTGCTATCACCTGAATTCCTGTCCGCCATACCGTCCCTCTATTCTGACCTCGCCGTTGCTTTCCCGCGTATACCGCAGGTGACCTTCGGCCAACCCGCTCACGGTGACGTCAAGGGTGAAGCGTTCTGCATCGTAGTCATACGCGCCTGCGCCGGTCATTACAAAGCCTGCCGAGAAGGCACAGCCGTTCAGGGTGAACCGCTCGCCTTCGTCCGACGGTTCGAATTGCAGCGTCCCTCCATACGGGCAGCCAACCGCCGTGGGCGTTTCCAGGTCCCACATGTAGTATTCGGGCAGGTAATAGATCTCGTCGTCTGCCGATTCCAGCGCCTCCAGCGGGCCGGCGAATTCGGCGGCGTTGGCGGGGGGCAGCGGAACGTAATCGGCGGCGACGGCTCCGGCGCACGCCGTCTCCCTTTGCGCCGGCATCGTGCCTTCGACCAGGAAATCGGTGACGAGGTCGTCGGGGCAGGGGTTGCCCCAGGCAAAGGTGACGTGCGGGCCGCCCTGTACGGTGATCAGGTAGCCATCTGCCAGACGACGGTAGACTGCCTCGCCGTTGGCGAGCGGGGTGGCCGGGTCGGCGGTGGCGCCCAGGACGAGCGTGGGGATGCCCTGGGCGACCAGCGGCGCGGGACGCTCGGCGGGCGGGGCGGCAGGCCAAAAGACGCAGGGCAGGTCGCCGTAAAAGATCGAACTCAGGCGCGGGACGGCTGCATCCACCGTGTCGCCGGCGCGGATATAGGCCCGGGCGCGTTCGGCGGGGATGCCGGAGAAGTAGGCGTAGTCGCTACATTCGATCGCATAGTAGGCGGCGTCCGAGTAGGTGGGATCGGGGACGGCTTCGAGTGTCTCTGGGTCCAGCCCTAGCGAGTCGTACAGGATGCGGGCGAGGGGCACCAGGTCGTCGCGGGCAGCAGCGGCGATGGCCCGCTGGAGGATCATACGCTCGCCTTCCGAGTACAGGTAGCCGGCGGTGGCCGCTTCCAGGTCGGCCAGGGTGAACGTGCGGTGGGCGGTGCCGCCGGAGGGGAGCGGGAAGTCGAAGGGCAGCGGCGCGCGGGCCAGGCGGGCGGCCAGGTCATCGTAGGCGGCGAGCGCGTCGCCGCCCGCATCGGCGGCGCAGGCGGGATCGGCGTTGCAGGCTTCGAGGGTGGCGATCAGCGTGTCGTTGAACGCCTGGGCCTGCTGGGCGTAAAAATCGGGCCCGGAGAGCGTCAGATCCACCGTGCCGTCCAGGATCAGTCCGGCCAGGCGCTCCGGGTGGGCGGCGGCGTAGGTCTGGGCGAACTGGGTGCCGTAACTCTCGCCGTAGAGCCAGAACTTGTCCGCGCCGAGGGCCTGCCGGAAATCCTCCAGGTCCTCGACCGCCTGGGCGGTGCTCAGGTAGGGGAGCAGGTTCGTGGGCCCCATCTCGGCGATACAGTCCTGGGCGAAAGTCTCGGCAGCGGCGACAAGGGCTGCTTCTTGGGCGGGCGTCGTGGCACGGGCGTCGGTGCAATAGTAGGCTGCGGCGGCCTTCGGGCATTGCAGGCCGCCGGAGAGGCCGACGCCGCGCTGGTCGAAGAAGACGATATCGAAATGCTCCGGGATACGGGGGTCGTAACTCTCCACGTATTGGTCGGCGGCCGTGAGTCCGGAGGTGCCCGGTCCGCCGGTGACGACGACGAATAGTCCCTTGCGCTCGCCATCGGCCGGACGCACGGCAAAGGTGACCTGGATCGTCTCGTCCTCGGCGGCGTCAAAGTGGTCGAGGGGGACAGCCAGTGGGACGCAGATGAACTCGCTTTCGGGGCAGGGGGTGCCGCCGAGTTGTGCGAGGATTGCTGGCGTGTCCGCGCGGCGAACTGTGGCTGTGGGCACGACTCCCGGCCCGGGGGCACAGGCGGTGGTCAAGGCGAGAAGCGCCAGGGTGAATATTTTACCACAAAGGACACGAGGGGCACGAAGGTTCACCGGGTACCCTTTCTGGCCAGTGCGAGGACCGGAGTTCACATACCCTAACCCGGACGAGCCGAAACCAACAGGCTTTTGCCACGAATTACACGAATTTCACTAATTTTCTGCCATTTCGTGTGAATTCGTGCAATTCGTGGCAGATGAATAGCGGCGCTCAGATTCTTTCGTTGTGCAAGGATTTCACACGCAACGGATTAACGGACCTCTGCCAGCAGCGCCTCGATCTGTTCGGGGCGCAATAGCCCGAGGGGCTGGCACACCAGCGGACCGGCCTTGAGCGCCGGCACCTGTTCTTCGTAGGCGAGCAGGTCTTCGGTCTGGTAAAAGATGCCGATGGGGATGCGCTCGCCCCACTCCTGCGCCCGTCGGAACGCCGCTTCGCGGTCGCTCACGTCGTAGCCCGGCTCGTCCTGTAATTTGTAGACGCGCGGACGGTAAAAGTCGTACGAGTTCTGGCGGTTGAAGGTCACGCACGGCTGGAAAACGTCAATCAGGGCATACCCGCGATGCTGGAGCGCGCGGGCGATGACGCCGGAGAGGTGATCGAGATCGCCGGACCAGGAACGGGCGACGAAGGTGGCGCCGGCGGCGAGCGCTGCCGCGATGGGGTTGACCGGGCGCTCGATGGCGCCCCACGGCGAGGTCTTGCTCACCCGCCCCTGGTCGCTGGTGGGCGAGTATTGCCCCTTGGTCAGGCCGTAGATGCGGTTGTCCTGCACGATGTCCACCAGGCCGATGTTGCGGCGGGCGGCGTGCATCATGTGGCCCAGCCCTTCAGCGTACGCGTCGCCATCGCCGTGGGTGCAGATCACCTTGAGCCCGTGATTGGCGAGGCGAAAGCCGGTGGCGACCGGTACGGTGCGCCCGTGCAGGCCCATAAAGCCGTTGGCATAGGTGTAATCGGGCAACTTGCTGCCACAGCCGATGCCGCTCACCAGCATGACCTGATGCGGGGCCAGGTTCGCTTCGGCGAGGGCCTTTTTCAGCGCGTTCCAGATGCCGAAATTCCCGCAGCCAGTGCACCAGGTGGGGCGGACGGGGCTGGAGAAATCATGTACATCGCCCATAGGATTCTACCTCGTTGATCGTGATACGTGATCTCACGGGTCACGGGTCACGAGTCACGTATCACGTCCTCATAGTGTTCGACAATGTACTCCGGCGATAGGGGCCGGCCATCGTATTTCAGGATGTGCTCCGTGATGTGGCAGCCGGTGGTCTGGCGGATGAGATCGGCCAATTGGCCGGAGTAGTTGCTCTCGACGGCGACGACGCGTTGGGCTGCCGCGAGCGTTTCGGCGACCGGGGCGGCGGGAAAGGGCCACAGGTCGCAGAGGTGCAACATCTGCGCAGATACACCCTGCGCGTTGAGTCGGTCCACCGCCTCGCGCAACGGGCCGTAGGTGGAGCCCCAGCCGACGAAGGTGACCTCCGCCTCTGACGGGCCATGGAGCGTGGGCGGGCGCATCTCTTGGCGGACAGCCTCCAGTTTGCGCATGCGCTTGTCCATCATGCGGCGGCGGTTGTCGGCATCCTCCAGGATGTGGCCGTACTCGTCGTGCTCGTCGCTGCTGGAGGCGTAGACGGCCCTGGGATGACCAGGGAGCGCGCGCGGGGAGACGCCGCTTTCGGTGAAGGCGTGGCGCCGGTACTCGCCTGTCAGCGCGTCCAGGTCTGCTTCGCTCAACAACTCGCCGCGATCAATCGTCACCGCGTCAAAGTCGAGCCCGTCCACGGTGCGCAGCGCGTTGGCCAGAAAGTGGTCGGAGAGGACGATGGCCGGACTCTGGCAACGCTCGGCCAGGTTGAAGGCACGCCAGCCGACCTCGAAGGATTGCTCGACCGTTCCCGGAGCCAGGAGGACGCGCGGGAATTCGCCGTGCGAGGCGTGCAGCGCGAACAGGAGGTCGCCCTGCTCGGTACGGGTCGCCAGGCCGGTGGAGGGGCCGGGGCGCTGCGCCTCGTAGATGACAATGGGGACTTCGGTCATCCCGGCCAGGCCCAGCGCTTCGACCATGAGGCAAAAACCGCCGCCGGAGGTGGGGGTCAGCGCGCGCACGCCGGCCTGTGCCGCGCCCACGACCGCACAGGCCGCAGCGATCTCGTCTTCGACCTGCGCGGTGACGACGCCGTATGCTTCGGCGTGGGCGGCCATCCATTCCAGCACCGGGCTACCCGGGGTCATCGGGTAGCCGGCGACGAAGCGGCAGCCGCCGGCGAGCGCCCCCATCGCAAACGCCTGGTTGCCGTTCAAGAGCAGGCGGGGCGGGGCACCGGGGATGGCCTCCATACGGAAGGCAAAGTCGGCCTGTAAGGGGCGTGCCGCTTCGATGCCGGCCTCGGTGACCTTGAGGTTGGCGTCTACTATAGCCTGCCCCTTGCGGCCAAAGTTCTCACGAATGATGCTCTCCATATAGGCGGGGTCAAAGCCGAGCAGACCGGCGGCCACGCCCAGGATTAGCGTGTTGCGCATGACCTCGCTGCCGCCGTACTCTCTGGCCAGGGCGGAGAGGGGCACGGGGAAGAAGCCGACGTTGGGGCGACGCAGGTCGTCGGGCGGCGGCTCTTTTTCGTCATAGACGATGCCACCGCCGGGGACGACGGCATCCACGTGTCGCCGGATCGTCTCCACGTCCAGCGCCAGCAGGAGGTGCACCGGCTCGGCGTGGGAGTAGAGCGGCTGAGGGGAGATGCGGATGGAGAAAAAGTTATGGCCGCCGCGAATGCGCGAGTGATAGTCGGGCAGCCCGAAGACGTAGAGGCCGCCGCGCGCCAGCGCCTTGGCGAATCCCGCGCCGCTCGATTCCAGCCCCATCCCGGCCTCGCCGCCGATGCGGATGGTGAGGTCTTTCTGTGCCATGTTGCGCTCCTTGATGGCGTGGTGCGTGAAGCGTGAGGCGTGAGATGTAACGCGCGAGCCCTTGTGTTTCACGGATTACGCTTTGTGTTCTACGTCACCCGGTGAAGAACGGCTTTTGCTCCGGGTCCCACCAGGTCCGATTCTGGGCCAGGTAGTCGTGGGTGTTCTGGAGGAGGCGGTAGTGTTCTTCTTCCTGGCGGGTCAGGAACTCGTAGGTGGCGCGCGCGTTGGGATCGCTGGATAGTTGGGCAGCGTAGAGATAGTGGGCACGGGTGATGTTCTCCGTCTCCATGCCGAACTCGAGCACGGCAAGGTCGTTGTCCAGCGAGACCTGACGGTTGGCCGTGAAGACAGGTATCGAGTCCAACGGCTCATCGCCTGGCAAGTCCGGGTTTTCAGGATCAATAGGCAAGTCCAACGCCATCGCCTCCTCGTAGGAAAGCCAGCCACGCCCTTCCTCTACTGCCTGGTATTCGGCCAGCAGCAGGCGCAGGTGGTCTACTTCCTGGGCGGCCAGGTCCTGGAACATGGCCTTGCCGCGCTTGTCGGAGGCCAGGTTAGCGGCGAGCCTGTAGAAGCGATAGCCGTCGCGTTCCAGGCTCATCCCGCGTCGCAGGATGCCTTGTGGGGTATTCCAGTCCATCGTTCTCCTTTCGAATCACCAGAATCGTTCGAAACGCTCGCGCTTGGCCTTGCAGATCGGGCAGACGCCCGGGGGCTGTTCGCGGGCGCAGAGGTAGCCGCACACCCGGCAGCGCCACACCGGCAGCGGCGGAACCGCGAGAGGCGCACCTGCCGGAGGCGCAGTGGGGCGCTCCTGGGGGCGTTGGCCCTCGGGCAGGCGACGTTCGGGAATGGATTGAACCTGCCGTTTGCCTTCCAGCACCTCGTCGGAAACGTAGAGCGCGCAGTAGCAGGTGCCCCATTCGGCCAGGTCGGGATCGCGATAGTCGCACGGGCAAATGATGTCGAGGTCCCTCTGCTTATCGCCCGTTGCCAGCCGACAGGGGCAGGCAGGGTAGCCGTAACGCTGTTCGTTGACCAGCAATCCTTCCACCAGCCCGCGGGTGAACTCGCGGTCGGGGTTGAGGTGATAGCCGGAGGCTTCGGCCTCGCGGTTCAGTCGCTCGTAGAGGGCGTCAACCTGTTCGGGGGAGATGGCCGTTTCGTTCATAGTCCCAGCACCTCTGCGAGTTCTTCCGGCCGGTAGCCGATCACACAGCGGGCGTCGTCCACGACGGTGGTGGGGAAGGAGAGGGAAGGGTTCCAGTGACGCACCTGAGTCTTTGCTTCCTCTTGCTCCTGTCCGTGCAGCAAGTCCACGTATACATAGTCGAACGCGACGCCGTGCTCCTCCAGGAACCGGCGGGTGCGTTTGCACCAGATGCATGTGGAGATGCCGAAGAACTGCACGTGATGTTGATTCTTTGGACCGGTGACACTACCTTTTGCTTGTGGCATTATCAGAATCCCTTTTGCTTGCTCCCGATTTGGACGGATAGCGCGACTGACCGATCAAATCTCGTTGGCGACGGGCAAACGGATGGTGAACGTGCTCCCCTCGTTGATCGTGCTTACTACAGTGATCTCGCCGCCGTGCAACTGGATCAGTTCTTTGGCGATGGCCAATCCCAGCCCCACACCGCGCTGTTCCAATTTCTCGCGGTTGATCTGGCGGAAGCGTTCAAAGAGATGGGGGATTTCGTTCGCAGGGATGCCGATTCCCCAGTCCTGTACGGCTATCTCGACCCAGCCGTTCGCGGGCCGGGCGCTCACCAGCACGCGCTTTCCCCTACCGTGCGAGAATTTGATGGCATTGTCCACCAGACGATCCAGGGCATCGGCGAACAGAGGTTCGCACAATCGAACCGCGGGCAGGTCAGGCACCACGTCGGTCTCCAGTGTCAGGCTGTTAGCAGTGGCCTGTTCCTCGTGACGACTGACTGCGCGTTTCACAATGGCCCCCAGGTCTTTGCGTACCTGGACCAATGAGCGAAATTCCCTGCTGGTCTCGCCAGCGTCCAGGCGCACGATCAGCAGCAGGTCTTCCACCAGGGTGGTCAGCCGGTCGGCGCCGCGCTTGATCGCCAGCAGGAATTCCTCGAGGGCCTCGCGGGAAAGGGAGGGGATATCCTCCAGCGCCAGGGCGGTGTAGCCGTGGATGTAGGTGAGCGGGGTGCGCAACTCGTGGCCCAGGATGGTCACGATCTCTTGCTTGAGGTGGTCGAACTCTGCGGCTGCTGCCTCGCGGATGGCCCGGGCGCGTGCCAGCCTGGCTCGCACTGCTGCCAGCAACACCTGCGGCTCGAAAGGCTTGGTGATATAGTCCTCCACTCCCAGGATCTTGCCCCTCAGTATGTCTTCCTTTCCAGATTTGGCGGTCAGAAAGATGAAAGGAATCGCCACCCAATCCGATCGGGAACGCACGGCTTCGTAAAAAGCATACCCATCCATCAAGGGCATCATAATATCCGCGACGATCAGATCGGGACGGGTCTCTTCCATAACCTGCAGGGCCTCAAGGCCGTTGGTAGCGAACAGGACGACGTAATCGTTTGACTCCAGGACTTCCTGAATGGCATCTAGGAGGGCTTTGTTGTCCTCGACAACCAGAATACGCTCTCCGCCCATGTGGCTCACTCCGCGAGGGGCAGCCAGACGGTGAAGGTGCTCCCTACATCCACCTGGCTCTCTACCGTGATGCGCCCACCGTGCAACTCGACGATCTCCTTGGCGATCGCCAGCCCCAGGCCGGTGCCGGGGATCTGCATCGCGCACGGGCGCTCGCCGCGGAAGAACCGCTCGAAGACGTGCGGCAGTTCGTCCTCCGGGATGCCGATTCCCGTGTCTCTGACCGTGACGATGGCCCAGTCATGACCAGCGGCCCGCTCCCGCCCCGTGGAGACCAACACATGGCCTCCCTCTGGCGTGTAGTGGATGGCGTTCGTGATCAGATTGATCAACACCTGCACGATGCGGTCTGGATCGGCCAGCACCAGTGGGTGCGCATCTGCCGGGCGGCACTCCAACGTCAGGCCACGCTGTTCGGCCAGCGCCTGGAGGCCGGCAACGGCGATCTGCGTCAGTTGATTGAGCGAACTTGGACGGGGTTTCAACTCCAGCCGCCCGGTGTCGATGCGTGAAACCTCCAATATATCCTCGATCAGCCGCGCCTGCCGGTCCGCCTCTTGCGTCAGCGCATTCAGGTACTCCTGCCATTTTTCCGGCGGGGCTTTTTGCAGCAACGAGGCATACAGTTTGATCGTCGTAATCGGTGTGCGCAGTTCGTGGGAGACGTTGGAGACGAAGCGGGATTTCATGCGGTCGAGGGCCTTCATGTGGCTGACGTCGTGGATGGCGATCACTGCGGCGGTTTGCTCTATTCCTTGTTCCGTGATCGGCGCGGCGCTCAACTGCAGGTCCAGCCCTGTCAGTTCCACCGTTCTCTTCGACCGCTCTACAGCTCGCCGCGCCAGGTCGCGCACGGCTTCACGCAACCGCTCGGCGTCCTCCGGCGAGAGCGTGCGGGTCAACCATGTCTGGAAAACCGGGTTGGTCTGGATGATCTCGCCCTGGGCGTCGGCGACGACGATCCCGTCGGAGGCACTGCGCAGGATGGCCTCGAGACGGGCGTATTGGGCTTGCAGTTGGGCGGTGCGTTCCTGCACCCGGTGTTCCAACTGCTCGGCATAGTTGCGGATCTCGCGGTACAGCCAGGCGTTCTGGATGGCGATGGCGGCGTGGTCGGCGAAGGCCTGCAGCCGCTGGGCGTCGGCGGGAGCGAATTGGCCGGGGCGCACGCCGTTCACGTTCAGGAACCCCACCGTCAGACCGCCTACGCGGATGGGGGCAGCGACGTAGGAGCGCAGCCACTCCTGTCCTTCCAGCAGCACCCACTCGGGATCGGCGGCCGTGTCCCGGACGACGATCGCTTCTCCGGTCTGTGCCATTTTCTGCAGGTTGGCAAAGCGGTCAATAGGGAACCGGGTGGCGATCATCTGGTCTGTACCCCCCGGCCGGTCGTACCCGCGCCAGCGGGCGATGCGGGCCGTCGTGTCTTCTACCAACATCACGTTGAACGCATCTCCCGGCACGACGCGCGCCACCTGCTCCAGGATGTGATCCAACACCCGGTCGAGATCGAGCGTGCCGCTTATGCTGGCGGCGGCGGCTTGCAGCGCCTCGGCCACCGCGCGCTGCTGCTGCTCGGCCTGAAACAGGCGGGCGTTGCGCACGGCGATGGCAGCGTGAGCGGCAAACAGGCTCAGCAACTCGACATCGGCTTGCGAGAAGGTGCGCGGCGGATCGGCAATAACGGTCAACACGCCCAGGAACTCTTGCCTGCAGCGGATGGGGACACCGATGACGGCAGTGATTGCTATGCCTTCGTAGATGGCTGCTCGCCCTTCCCAATGCTGGTAATCGTCCACGATCAGCGGCCCGCCGGTCTCTAAGACTCTGCCAGAAAGGCCCTCGCCCCGTTGGAGGCAAGTGCCAACGGGGACTGTCTTAAAGCCGAGGGCCACTGCCCACTCCAGCACATCCCGCTCCGGACGGTAGAGGTAGAGGCCACCGGCGCTCCCACCGAGCAATTCCACTGCCCGCGTAACGATGGAGTGCAGTAACCTGTTCAGGTCCAACTCGGTGGTGAGTTCCAGGCTCACCTGGCGCAGCGCCTCCAGTTGGGCCGTGCGTTGGCGGATCTCTTCTTCCGCCCGCTTGCGCTCGACGGCGTAGCGTATGGCGCGCAATAACGACAGGCCATCGAAGTGTCCCTTGACCAGGTAATCCTGTGCCCCCTCGCGCACCGCTTTGAGGGCCAGCGCCTCGTCGTCGAGTCCACTCAAGACGATGAGCGGCACACGCGGCGCCTGAGCCTGCGCTCGGAGAAACGTCTCGAACCCCTGGCTATCGGGCAGAGAGAGGTCCAGCAGGATCACGTCAATGTCTCCTGCCGCCAGGCACTCCAGCCCGCTCGAGAGCCGGTCGGCACACTCCAGGTCCAGGACGGCGCCTGCTACTTCGGTCAGCATCTCGCGCAGCAGCCGGACGTCTCCGGGGTTATCCTCGATGAGCAGGATTCTGGTCGAATCGTTCATCACCCTGGGGGCAACCTCACGATGGTCAGCCAGAAGGTCTCGATGGACTGCACGACTTTAATGAACTGGTCGAGGTCTACCGGCTTGGTAACGTAGCAGTTCGCCTGCAGGTCGTACGTCTTGAGAACATCCTCTTCCGCCTGTGAGGAGGTCAGAATGACGACCGGGATGCGGCGCAGGTCGGCGTCGGCCTTGATCTCTGCGAGCACCTGGCGCCCGTCTATGCGCGGCACGTTCAGGTCGAGCAGAATGAGGTCGGGACGAGGCGCCTGGGCGTAGCGGCCCTGGCGGCGCAGGAAGGCCAAGGCCTCCGCGCCATCCCGCACCACGTTCAGATTGTTGCGCACCTTGGTCTCTTTGAGCGCCTCGATAGTCAGCCGCACGTCGCCGGGGTTATCTTCCACCATCAGGATTTCGATGGGGGTACCTATGTTCAAGACGTGCCTCCTCTATCGGGGATGGTGAAGTAGAACGTCGAGCCCTGGCCAGGTAGTGATTCCACCCAGATGCGTCCGCCGTGGCGCTCGACGATCTTTTTACAGACGGCCAGTCCGATGCCGGCGCCGGGGTACTCGTCCTGCGTGTGCAACCGCTGAAAGATCATAAAGATGCGCTCAAAGTGCTGCGGGTCTATCCCGATGCCGTTGTCGCGTACCGAAAATATCCACTCCCCCTTGCCGCGCTGCGCTCCGACGTGAACCTGTGGCGTGCGCTTGCCGCGAAACTTGACCGCGTTGCCGATCAGGTTCTGAAAGACCTGGGTCAACTGCACGTCGTCGGCCATCACGGTGGGCAGCGGGTCGTGTGTCACCACAGCGTTGCTCTCCTCGATGGCGACCTTGAGGTTGGTGAGAGCGCGTTCCAGGATGACGGCGCAGTCGGTCGGCGCGAACGGTTTGCCGCGCGTGCCCACGCGCGAGTAGGAGAGCAGGGCATTGATCAGCCCTTGCATGCGGGTCACGCCGTCCACGGCATAGGCGATGAACTCCCGGGCGTCGGTGTCGAATTGTTCCTTGTAGCGCCGTTCGAGGAGTTGCAGATAACTGGTGACCATGCGCAGGGGCTCTTGCAGGTCGTGCGAGGCGATATAGGCAAAGTGCTGCAGGTCGGCGTTGGAGCGGGCGAGTTCCTGCGCCTTTTGCGCCAACGCCTCTTCGGCCCGTTTCCGTGTGCACAGGTGGCCCAGCGTGATGCCGTACAGTTTCAGGATTTCCAACTGGTGCTCATCTACAGGCAGACTACGGAGCAGGTTGTCGGCGCTGATGTAGCCGATGACTTTCTCGGCATCCCGTATCGCGGCAATGGCCAGCCACCCTCGGCCAACGATTGTGCCTGCACCGTCGCGTAGAGGCTCATCGGGTTCAAAGACGAGCGACGCCCGACTGGTGAGAATTGTCATGCTCGCTTCCTGAATTGCAACAGGCAGCCGGCTTCCACGTTCATCTCGTAATTGCCCCTTCTCGTCTGTACCGAATGAGCCGACCAAGAACTGACGATCCTGGTCAAGGAACCAAATCCCCAGCCGGTCGAAGCCCAGCCGGCTGCGCCCCAACTCTACCGCCTGGCGGCACAGGTCGTCGAAGGTGGGCGCCTTGGAAAGTTCTATGCTCACCTCGTGGAGTGCGCCCAGCCGTTCGCGGAGGCTGTGCTCGGATTCTCCGACTTTCCGCACTCTCTCGTACAGCCGCGCGTTCTCGATGGCGACGGCGATCTGGTCGGCCAGCGTCTCGAGCACCCGCACGTCGTTCTCGCTGAAGGCGTTGCGTTGGTCGCTCTGCACGTCGAGCACGCCGACGATCTCCTGGCCCACGCGGATGGGCACGCTCAGTTCGGATTTCGTCGGGATGATGTCGGGGTAGAGGTTGACGTAGCGCGGCTCGGCGTCCACGTCGTTGGCCAGCAACGTCTTGCCTTGCGCTCCGACCCAGCCGACCATACCCTGGCCCAACTCCAGCCAGTGCTCGAGGGGAAAGAGGTGGACGAATTTGCCGGCCCGCGCCCGCATTACCAGTCTGCCTTTCTCGTGGTCTACGGTGAATAGGCCCACGTGGTGATAGCCAAAGTTTTCCTGTACCAGGCGGGCGGCCCTTTCCAGGACGGTGTTCAGGTCGGTCAGGGCAGCGATCTGTCTACCGATGTCGTTGAGCAGCGCCAATTGGGCAGCACGACGGGCCAATCTCTCCTCGGCGCGCTTGCGCTCGGTGATATCGCGGAATATCCCCTGAAGTACTCTTCGGCCGCCAATCTCAAAGAGACTGGCTTTGATCGCTACGTCTCTGATTTCTCCTTCCCTGGTTACAATCTGCGTTTCCAAAACCTGCCCCGCTTTTTCTTGGAGGTGTTCTCTAAACGTCCGGCTAAATTCCCCTTCGATTGTTTCTGGAGGATGGAGAACCCGCTGGTGTTCACCGACAAGTTCTGACTTCTCTCTGCCGACCAACTCGCAGGCAGCACGGTTACAGTCAACCAATATACCCGTCTCAGCATCGGCGACGAAGATGGCGTCCAGTGCCTCCTCGAACTGCTTTCTGAACCTTTCCTCGGATTCTCTCAGAGCTTGTTCTGTCCGCTTGCGCTCGGTGATGTCTTCTCCGGAACTCAGGGTGCCCGTGATGCGGCCGGCCTCGTCGGTCAATAAGGTGTTGTGCCACGAGATGAGCCGCTCCTCGCCACTTCGGGTCAGGACGGGGTTCTCAAAATGCTCGACCAGCTCGATCTCACCGGCCATCAATTGCTTAAAAATGGTTCTCACTTCATCCCGAATTCGCGCCGGCAGGCAGATTGTGAACCAGTCTTTGCCGACGAGTTCGTCTTCCTCGTACCCCAGCACCTCGCACGCCTTGCGGTTCACGAGGGTGATCTTGCCTTCGGCGTCCAATGCGACGATGATGACGTTGGCAACGCGCAAGTATTGTTGGGCCTTACCGCGCTCTCGTTGGAGTGCTTTCTCTGCCCGTTTGCGTTCCGCGATCTCTTGCTCGAGTACCCGCTGGCGTTGCTCTGCTTCGGCAAACAGTTGGAGCATCTCCAGGGCGGCCCTTGTCCTGTCGGCCAACACCTTGAACAGTGCCACCTCGGTACGGGTGAAGGGGCTGTCGGTCAGCCGGAAAGTGCACAGTACGCCTGCGACTGCGTCTCTCGCCCGGATGGGCAGGCACAGTCCCCAGTGAGCCGGGTAGTTGGCGGGTAAGACGCCCAGCGCCTGCACGGCATCTCTCCCGTCCAGGAGCACCGGCTGGCCTTCGGTCAGCATCTGCGTGATCACCCGGTTCTCCGTTGATACGCCCCGAATCTCCTCTACCGGCATGCCCTCTGCGGCCCATAACTCCAGAGGGCGGTCGTCGCCCACCCGGCTGTAGAGCACGGCCACGGGCGTACCAAGCAGGCGCGTGGCCTTGTCTAACAGCAACCGTCCCAGTTCCTCGAAGGAAATCTGGCTGGTAGGAGTGGAGGAGATCTCGTACAGCACCGAAAGTTCGGTCAGATAATCCTTACCCACCGCCTCAGTCTCGGGCATCATGCTTCTCCTATCACCCCCACAACTAAGGTCTTGTTGTGCAGGTTGGTGGGGCTGTTCACCTGGGCGGCGATCTCGCCGAAACTGAAGAGGCCAATCATGGGCGTTTCGGTGCCGATCACCCTCCGAATGATGGCTACCTCTTCCTGCGCCGCTGGTCCCAGGTAATTCAGACGAGTCACACAGCTGAAGACCAGGGCTAAGAGTGGCTGTTTCCCCTCCAGCGCATGCATTGCATCCACGGCGGCCTCCCTGGCTGCTTCCAGTATAGTCTCTCGATTCCCGACCATGATTCGCGCTACCACGTATTCAGGAACCGTGCTGGCAAACACGAGCGAGCCATCCGGCTGAGCGCCTATAGGGTCGCGCACGAGGTACTCGCGCCCAACTTGAGGAAATCCCAACGGATGCTCCGCCGCAAATGCGCCAAAGTTTTCCAATGTCAGGTCAGGACGGTTGGGGAATTGCTCGACATAGGCTCGGAAAGCGGAGTGCCCCTCTAGCTCATAGAGGATGTTTCCCCTTGCCCGCGTGACAACCAGGGGACGGCCCAACGGCCTGTACCCGTGCCTGATCCCTACTCCTATAGGCCCTGGTGTCAGGAACAGCGCCGCGGCGACTGCATCCCCATATGCCCTGTCGTTCAAGCGTATCGGGGATTCGATCCGTCCTGAGGGATCCAGCACTCCCCCGCCCACCAGCCGACATAGAGGGGCCGCCTCGTTCCCCATTGCCGTCAACGCCGGGCTACAGGCATCACCGTCGTGGATGTTGGCCAACACCAAGAGAAGCCCATTGGAGGATTGATGTGCTTCTGACCTTTGTGCCATCAGCCGTTGCACCAGCATTCTGCTATTCTTGACCGGGTTCTGGCCGCTCAGAGTGACGTCGGCTGCGGTTTGTATCTCATCCGACCTGAGGGCTGCGATGGCCACCCCGCTGTGCAGAATGCCTTGAGAGAGGATGACCCCTGTGCTAAAGCCGCCGAACAATGGCGTTCGTTTCGCTACAGAGCGTATCCCGGTCAGTTGTTCCGGTTCCTGGTCGGTTGTGCTGAAGAAGAACAGGATGTCCGGCTTTTGGCCGGCCAGAGGTGCTATAGCCTGCTCTATGGCCTCTCTTCCGGCCTTTGCGGAATCGGTGAGTTGGCTAAAGCCCACGCCAATTTGAGTTGCCATAAATCTTGCCTCCTTTCAGCCGTCCGGCGGCGCTTAACAGGGGTGCCTGGTCCTCCCGCACGCATATGCGGAGAGGCTGGGAATACCATCGTTCTATAAGATAGTGTAACATCTACTGCCCCACAATGCAAGTCCTGTTCCTGCAAGCCTCAAGCCGCGTTATCCTGTCCTGATGAATGGGACAAGGGGACTCTCCTCCTGTCCCCTTGTCTCTGCGTTGCCGTCTTTTCATTGGACGAGCCTGGCGAATCGTGCGCCGAATTCTTCTCCGTGCCGCAGGTCCTCCTCCGTTGGTCCACCGGCAAAGGTGAACGATTCCGTCAGTTCCCACTTGAGCGTTTCGACGAGGCGCTCGAACTCGCGCTGTGCTCCGCCGCTCCAGCCGTAACTGCCGAAGTAGGCGACCTTTTTGTTGCGGATGTGTTTTTGAGCTGCCATATCCAATGCGTGGCGCATAAAGGGGAAGAGCGAACCTTCGTAGGTCGGTGCACCGACGATGACCCCGCGTTGCATCCACAGCGCCGGCAGGATGTAACTGACGTGGGTACGGGCAACGTCAAAGACAGCCAGCGGCACGCCTTCCCGTGAGACGCCCTGCGCCACCGCGTTCATCATCTTTTCGGTGTTGCCATACATCGAGGCGTAGAGCAGCGTGACGCCCGGCTCGGCCGGCCCGATGGCGTACCCGGCCCACTTGCGGTACAGTTCCACGATGCGCGCGGGGTTCTTGCGCCAGATGAGGCCGTGTGAAGGCGCGATGACTGCGACCGGCACGTCGGCGAGTTTTTCGAGCGCCTGCAAGACCGGCCGGCTGAAGACGGCGACGATGTTGACATAGTAGCGCAGCGCCTCGCGTTCGTAAAAGACGGGATCGCTGCACTCGTCATCAAAGATCGCCCCGCGCAATGCACCGTACCCGCCGAAACCATCGCACGAGAACAGAACACGCGTGTTCTCCTCGTAGGTCATCATCGTCTCCGGCCAGTGGACGAAAGGAGTGTAGACGAAGCGCAATGTGTGTTGGCCCAGCGAGAGCGTCTCGCCATCGCGGACGACGCGCACACCCTCGCCGATCCCGTAGAACGCTTGGAGCATCTGCGCGGCCTTTTCGCTGCACAGAATCGTGGCCTGCGGGGCCACCCGGCGCAGGAGGTGCAATACGCCGGTATGGTCCGGCTCCATGTGGTTGACGATGACATAGTCGAGGCTGGAAATGTCCGTCAACTGGTCAATCTGGGCAAAGAACTCGTCGGTCTTGAACGCCTTGGCCAGGTCCACGATGGCGGTCTTTTCGTCGCGGATCAGGTAGGCGTTGTACGAGACGCCTTCCTGGGTGATGGGCCAGAGGCCCTCGAACAGGTCGGTCGTGCGGTCATTGACGCCGATCCAGTAGATGTTGGGGGTAATTTCGATGGGGGGCATGGGGACGGATCACCTCCTCGGTTGCATCAACTGCGGATCGGGGTTCTGCTCACCGCCGCATTCCGGCGTGTAGCAGGTGACGTTGTTGAAGGCGCATTTTTGCTTGCAACCGGGACATTGTTCGGGCGGCGTCACCGCTTGCAGCATGTATCCGCACTCGGAACATTGCCACCAACTCTTTTGCTCTTCCATCGCTCACCTCCATCTCATTCCTTTCTTCCCGATTACGGGGTAGACCTCCCCAAGCCTCCCACAGGCATTAACGTAGCGCCGGGCTGTCCGCCGCCGGGGGCGCCAACTGAAGGCTGGGAGCCCAAAGACTTTACGGCGCTACGAGCGGCCAGACTATGCCGCCATCGCCAAGTTAACGCCTATACCCATCCCCACTCTGGCCCTCTCCTTCCCCCCGCAACGGGGAGGGAAGGAGAGGGACTACGCGCCGCCGTGAACCGGCGGCATTGGGCGCTTCCTGCACCGGAGCCCTCCAGCACCGGCTTTTTGGGCCGGGGGCGGTCAAATCAGGGGATCACAACATTGCCGCCAGCCGACGCACGTGCTTTTTCTCCTCGCGGATGATGCCCGTGACCTTCTCGCGGTCGGCGTCGCTCACCATCTCGCGCAGGTCGTAGAAGAACAGCAGCGTATCCTTCTCGAAGCCGAGCGCCGCACGGAGCGCCGTCTGCTTGTCCTGCGCTTCACGGGCCAGCGCCAGCGCCTTGTCGGGCCCGGCGAAGAGCGCGTGATCGAGCGCCGCCTGGAGATAGACCTGATACTGATCGTATTCCTCGGCAGGGAGCGCAGGTGCGGGTTTCAGCCTGCCCAGCATCCCCTCGAATATCCGGTAGTGCCCCTGTTCCTGCACCGCCAGGTCCTCGAACAGCGTCTTGACTTCGGGGTCGGCGCTCCTTTCGGCTGCGGCGTGGTAGAACACCTCGCCGTTCTTTTCGATCTCCATTGCCATCTCGACGGCTTCGGTTGCGGTGAAAAGTGCCATTCTCTGTCTCCTTGAACTCTACTCGATTACACAGATTGCCCCAGGTTGCTTGACGCGCAACACCAGACTTTCGAGCACACGGAAGCGGTGGTCCATCCCTTCTGGCCCGACGTAGGCGGTGATCATATCCTGGGCGACGGCCAGATCAATCAGATGCGTTCCTTTGGCGACCAGGAGTGCTTGCTTGGGCGCCAGCGCCGGGGATTGGAAGATACCGCCTTCGGCGATCTCCTCCACCAGTTCGATCTCCAACTCGCCCGAGTTCTTGTAGACGCGCTGTAAGAGGCCGTACGACGCCAGGCTGACGACCAGCGCATAGGGCGGGTAAAAGCCGGCCTCGGCGAGCGCCTGGGCAGCCGTTGCGACGTCGTTCAGTGCGGTGCCGGAGGTCTTCCAATCGCCGATGGCGACCGTCTGACGTCCCTCCACATTCAAGAGGCCGGGGTAGCCGTGCTCCGGGTGGCCCTTGAAGATCAACTCGTCCTCGGCGCGGGCAACGAATGTGGCTGCTGCTGCAGCCGGCCCCAGGTCCAGCCCTCCGAACTGCCGGGCGGTCTCGAGATCGCGCCAGGCCAGCATAAAGTCCTTGTGGATCAGCGGCACGGGGACGAACCTGCGGCCGGTAATGCGCACGGCGTCGCACTCTTCCATACCGCATGTGCAGCCGGACTCGTCGTGCAGACACGCTTCGCTTCCGCCGACGGTGTCCAGTGCCACCACCTGCGTCCCGATGCCCAACGGCTCGGTCAGACCGATGAACCGACGGCCCACCAGAATCTGGCGGGCAACCGAGACCACCACATCATCTATTTGTTGCCACTCCCCTGCTGTTAGAGGAGCATCCTCACGCATCAAATAATCTCCCATCTTCCTGCCTCCTGCTTCCTGCCTCCTGCCTCATTCCTCCATCAGACTGCCGACGGTAAAGGTCCCTGCGCCGGGTCTCTTGACCTCGTCCAGCAGATCGCTAAAGAGTTCGTCATGGTAGACCTCGTGCTCGCGAATGCGGGTGAGCAACTCGCGTAGGTCGGGGTCTTCGATCTCGGTGATCTGGCGGGTGTAATCCTCCGTCACGGCCCGCTCGGCGGCGATATCGGCCTGGAGCATCTCTTCCGGTGTCCCTTCGAGCGCCAATCCGGTGTGCTCCATGAGCGGGTGACCTTTGGCCTCGGCGACCTCTTCGGCCAGCCAGCCCATATGTTGCATCTCGTTGATCGCCTGCATCTCCAACTCGCGGCCCACTTCGCAGTTGGGCATCACAAAACTGTGATACAGGTATTGGAGGATCACACTGTACTCGTGCTGCACACCGCTTTGCAGGTTCTTGAGCACATGAGGCGGGGCTCCTGTCCCCTTACGCGCTTCCAGCGGCCCGGTTGCTTCTGCCTCCGCCAGTTTCTCGGCCAGTTTGGCAAAATCGCCCCGGTGGGCCTCTTCGTCGCTGAGGATCCGTCGCAGCAGCCGTTTGATCTTGGGATCGTCAATCACGGCGATATGGGCCTTGTACTGAGCAATGGCCCGCTCCTCGGCCTGCACATCGTGGCCCATCCACTCGCCGGGGCCGTTGCCCTCCAGGTCAACAAAGCCGCGCGTCATATCCGGTTTGCCGCCCAGTTCGACGATGGCCTCGCCCAGCCAGTCGAAGTGGCGCATCTCGTCGCGGGCGATGGCTTCGATCTCGCAGGCCTCCTCGCCCTCGCCGATAGCGTAGGCATGTTGCAGATATTGGATAATGGCGGCATGCTCGTCGCGCATATCCGCCTGAAGCATCTCGATCACTTTGTAGGTATCGCTCATTTGGCTCCTCCTGGTAAGCGAGTGATTGGTGATTAGCGACCGGTAAGTGGGCGGTCATAATCCCAATCACTAATCCCCAATCACTAATCCCCAATCACTAATCACTTACGCCTCACGTTTCACTTGCCAATCCTCACCCAACCTGGATCTCCTTACTACTCTCCCACAGCCCGTGGATGTTACAATAGGCCAGGGCGTGCAGGGTGCCGGGCTTGTTGATCTTCATCGCCGCGCTCACGGCGTGGTGGGTGTAGACCGGTCCTTGATTGGCGCCCTGCACCGATTCACCATGCGCGTTGAACTCGAAATGCCCCACGTCGTAGGTGAACCGGTCCCCCTCCGGGTGGAAATAGAGCGTGATCCAGCGGATGTGATGCTCGGTCGTGTTGGGGTGGGCAATCTCTTTGCCGATGCTCACCTTCACCTCGAACACCTCGTCCGCCTGCACCCGATCGGGGCACTCGATGACCGGTACATGCTTCTCGGCCTTCCAATCGGCCTCCTGGATTCTTTCTCCGAGTTTCATCTTTCCCCCCTATACCTTACGTTTTACTCCTTACGTTTTACGCTTTACGCCTTACGTTTTACGCTACGCCTTCGTGTCAAAACCCAACAAACTTTTCCCTCACCGCCCCACAGAGTGGGCAACGGTCGGGCGCGTCGCCTTCCACCGTCCAGCCGCACACGCTGCAGATATGCACGGTCCCTACTTGCGCGTCCTTGCCGGCGAGTACGGCCTGTCGCGCCTGCTCGTACATACCGGCGTGCACCCGCTCCGCTTCGAGCGCCCACTTCTCCGCACGGGTAGCGGCCTTTTCCTCCTGTAACTCGCTGACCGCGATGAAGGCCGGGTACATTTCCTCGACCTCATAGGTCTCCCCGCCGATGGCTGCCTGCAGGTTATCGGCTGTCCCGCCGAGGTTGCCGAGCGCTTTAAAATGATTGGTGGCGTGCACCTGTTCGGCAAAGGCAATTGCACGGAAGAGACGGGCGACATTGGTCATGCCCTCTTGTTCGGCTTTGTCGGCAAAGATCAGGTACTTCATGTGAGCCTGGCTCTCACCGGCAAAGGCCGCTTCCAGATTAGATTTTGTCATCTTATGCATGGGTATACCTCCTTACTGAAAATGTTAAGGGTTTTCTGAGCTCCTCACTCTCTTTACCTTCGACTATAACAGGGATTGCAGATCAAAGCTCTCATCCAACAGTCTATCTACAGGCGAAACGTCCACCTCCTTCCCGATGAGTTGCGCAACCGGACGTGCACGCTCTGAATCGTTGAGCAGGATTGCGCCCACGATGCGTCCTTCGCGCAGGACGAACTTGCGATAGCGCCGGGTTGCCGTATCGGCGTGCCGCAACACGGTGTACTCCTCCCCCTCGGCCAGCGCCTCGCCCAGCGTAGTCACCTCCGCCCCGGCGACCTTGAGCGTGGTGGAAGGGATACTACCGGCATAGAGTGCACTTCCCGGCGCGACCATATTGGCCGCCGCAACCCGCGCTTGCTCGATGGCGGGGGGGATGATGCCATAGACCCGACCCTCGAACTCGGCCACATCGCCGGCAGCATAGACATCCGGTGCGCTCGTCTGCAGGTGTTCGTCCACCACTACGCCGCGATTCACCCCGAGTCCTGCCGCTCGTGCCAACTCGACCTCGCTGCGCATGCCGGTCGAAAAGAGTACCAACTCGCCGGCGAGGATCGTGCCTCCTTTCAGACGGATGCACTCGGCGCACGGCGTACCCAAAATGGCCTCCGTCGTCGCGCCGGTCACCACCTCGATCCCCTGCGCTTCCAGCAACGCCTGGAGCACCTGTGCCCCCTCGGCATCCAACTGTCGCGGCAGGAGGTAAGGGAAGAATTCGACCACCGTCACCTTGAGGCCCGCCGTAGCGAGCGCCCGCGCCGTCTCCAACCCCAGCAACCCGCCGCCGATGACCAGAGCGGTTGAGACCTTTTGCGCGTATGCCTTGATCGCCAGCGCGTCGTCCAGCGTGCGCAGGGTAAAGACGCCTTCCCTGTCGTTCCCTTCGCATTCGGGGACGAAGGCCCGTCCCCCCGTGGCAAGCAGTAGCCGATCGTACGGCACGCGCGTTCCATCCGCAAGGGTGACCGAGTGCGCGGCCGGGTCGAGTGCGACAACCTCGATGCCGAGGTGCAAATGAATACCCCGTTCGGCGTACCACTCCGCCGGGCGATAGAATACCGCCTCCTGCTCGATCTGCCCGGCGATCAGTTCCCATAATTGCGGGCGGCGATAATAAGGATAAGGCTCCCGCCCAAAGATGTGCGTCTCGCCGTTCGGGTCGGCCTGGACAAGCGCCTGCGCCGCTGTCACGCCGGCGACGCCGTTACCGACGATGACGTATCTCATCAACCCTGCTTCTCGAACATATCCTTCGTCGCCCCACAGTCCGGGCAGACCCAATCATCGGGCAACTCCTCGAAGGGCGTGCCGGGGGCCACGCCATGTTCGGGATCACCTACCGCCGGATCGTAAATATAACCGCAGACCATACACTCCCACTTGTCCATTGATGGCTCCTTATGCTAGATATAGTCGGCCTTTTGGCCAAGCGCGACGAGAACGTCCCACTTTTCGACCTTGACCTGGTGGACGGGCAAGGGCAGGGTAGGCGGATACTTGGTCGGTTGGGCGATGACCTCCCCGGTCTCCAGATCGAATTTGGCAGAGTGACACGGACAGGTAATGGTTTTGCCTGTGAGTGTAGCCCTGGCGAGCGAACATTGCCGGTGGGGACAGGATTCGTCTATGGCATAGATCGTCCCGTCCACATTGATCAGCAGCACTTGCTGCCCTCCGACCCAGACCGACTTGCGTTGTCCGGGCCCGATCTCCGACAGCGTGGCAACCTTGATGAAATCTCCCATGGCTATTCCCTCCTGAGATTAGTGTGGGCGCTCCTCTAGTGGCGGGAAGCGCAATCCGGACAATAACCGCGAAAGATCACATCGCAGCCCACGACCTGGAAGCCGTGGGACTCGTGGGGGGACAACGTCAGTGTCTCGCAATTGTAGGAGACGTCCTCGATGCACCCGCACCCCATACAGACCAGGTGGGCGTGGCCCGTGGTCGTCACGTCATACCGCCGCTCCCCCAATCCCACATCCAATTCCAGCAGCAGGCCGATTTCCACCAACTCGTGGAGGGTGTTATAGACCGTCGCGGGCGAGATGTCGGGCATCACGCCACGCACGTGGGTATGGATTTGCTCGGCGGTGGGATGGGAGCGGTCGTCGAGAAGTGCCTGAATGATGGCGCGACGCTGAGGGGTCACACGGCGCCCGGACGCGCGGATTTGTTCACAGACTTGGTCAACCGAAGGCATAGACATTTGTAATTCTTCCTAACTTGTAATCATTGTAACATAAAAACCAGGCGCTGTCAAGCATGATGATCCAATCACTGCTGGAGCGGCAGCGCGCCATGCTGCTCGATCAGGCCGGACTGGAAGCCAGGATGCATCGCCCGGACTCGATTTGTGTGGGTAGGCCCTTTGCGGTATAATGCCCGCTGCAAAATCCATCCCATAGGAGGTATCGAACTATGCCCCGCAAGATTACCGATGATTGTATAGCGTGTGGTACCTGTGTCGCCGTGTGCCCGGAGGAGGCGATCAGCGAAGGAGACCCTATCTACGTGATAGATCCGGAAAAGTGCACCGATTGCGGCACATGCGAGGAAGAGTGCCCAAGCGACGCCATCATTGTAGTGTAAGACGGCACTGTTCCCAGTCAGAGGAGACCGGCCAGAATGAAAGTGACAGTAGACGCGGACCTGTGCATTGCCTGCGGGCTGTGTGAGGAATCGGTGCCCGAGGTCTTCCGCCTGGCGGATGACGTGGCCGAGGTCATCGTAGACAGAGTGCCCGCCGATCTGGAGGATAGCGTGCGTCAGGCTGCCTCGGATTGTCCGGTCAGTGCCATCGCCGTGATCGAGACCTAGACCTCCCGGCAAGGCAATGCCGAATGCGACTTTTGTCGTAAACGGACGGCCGCCTTTCTGCTATACCGGGTGCAGAAAGGCGGCTGTCTTGTGGAAGTATGACTGTTACCTGAAGTCGAACGCCATGCAGTGCAGCACTACGGAGCGCAACGCAGGACGACGAGAAATACGCACTGTGAAATGCCTCGCTCCTATCCGAACAACCGCGCGATTTCGTCGCGCTCGAAACGGGGCAATGGCCGTTCGCCGGCTGCGCTGCGCAACACGATCCCGCGTTCTCGCTCGACCGCGCGCCCGATGCACACCGCCGCAATGCCGCCATGCTCCAACGCGACCAGGATTGCCGGGGCATCCTCTGGCCTGACCGTCAACAACAGCGCACCGGAGGCGATCAGTCCCAGCGGGTCCAGGCCCAGCCGCTCGCATAAAATGCGCGTCTCGGGCAGAATCGGGATGGCCGGTTCATCCACTTCCAATCCGACCCTGGCTGCTTCCGCCAACTCCCATAATCCCATTGCCAGCCCGCCTTCAGTTGCGTCGTGCATCGCATGTACCTCCCCCGCCGCCGTCGCCACCGCTGCATCGCGCACCACGCTAATCCCCGGGTCATGCAAGAACCTGCGGCATCGTTCCAGAAACGCCCCATCCAGTCCCGCCAAACCTTCGTCTCTCTCCCGCGCGATGATTGCTGTACCTTCCACCGCGACGCCCTTGGTGACGAGCAGTATATCACCCGGGCGGGCCCCGTCGGGCCGCACCAGTTGCTCCGCGGCAACCTCCCCCAGCATGCAGCCGACGACGATCGGGCGGTCGAGCCCGTAGGTGATCTCGGTGTGACCGCCCACCAGCACTACACCCAACTCTGCGCACGCCCCGGCGATCTGCTCAAAGATGGCGTCTACCAACGGGGGCGTCGTGCGTTCTGCCGGCAGCAGCAACGTGGCGAGGAACCAACGGGGAGTGGCGCCCGTGCACGCGATGTCGTTGGCATTGACGTGGACGGCGTACCAGCCGATCTCGTCGCTGGCAAACGTGATGGGATCCGTCTTGGCGACCAAGTAGCGACCTGGCTCTGTGCACGGGTCGTCAAAAGCGATGACCGTCGCGTCACACCCAAGACCTGGCCCCAGGACGACGCGTGGATCGCTCACGGGGAAGCGCGTCAACAGCCGGGCCAGGTGCTCGGCGGGCAACTTGCCTGGCGGGTATGCTGACCGTGTCATCAATGCGGGCCAGGGGGTGAGGGTTGGGAGGCCGGCGCCGGCCCACCCATCGGCTGCAGGGCCGCCTCGATCTCGGTCAGCAGTTCACCGATGGCAAAGGGCTTGGCGAGGAAACTGGCAGCGCCCAATGCGATGAGGCGTTTACGTTCCATCTCCGTATCGGCCACGTGCGCGGAGATGGCGACGATGGGAATGGTCTGCGTCACGGCGTCGCGCTTGAGGTGCGTCAGTGCCTCGTAGCCGTCCATCCCCGGCAGGCGCAGGTCAAGCAGGATCAGGTCGGGGCGATGGCGGCGGGCCATCGTCAGCGCCTCGTAACCGTCGGCAGCTACGAGCGGGGTGAAACCGATCTGACGCACCGTCGCGGCGAGCAGCCCCACCGTATCGGGGTCGTCCTCGACGACAAGGATGCGCCCCTGCCAGGTGAGCGCCTGCTCCACCGCCTGCATCAGCCTTTCACCTGCCACGGGTTTGACCAGGTAGTTAGCGATGCCCAGTTGCCAGGCAGAGCCATCGTCAGGCACGATGGTCTGCACGATGACGGGAATATCGGACGTGACGGGGTTCTCTTTCAAGGCGCGGAGCACGTCCAGGCCGCTGATGTCGGGGAGGATCAGGTCCAGGACAATCAGGGCGGGCCGTTTCTCCCTGACCCACGTCTCTACGGTACGCCCGCGTCCCAGGATCAACGCACGGTAGCCGCTCTCCTCCAGTTGTCGCTTGACCAGTTCGGCGGTATCGCGGTCGTCGTCTACGACCAGGACAGTGCGGATACGCGCGACCAGATACGGCGGGCCCCGATGAGCCACCCCTTCTTCCGCCTGGAGCGGGACGGGCAGGATGAAGGTAAACGTGCTGCCCTTGCCCAATTCGCTTTCGACCCAGATGCGCCCGCCGTGCATCTCGACGAACATCTTGACGATGTACAGGCCCAATCCGGTGCCACGGGTCTCCTGTACCAGGGGATGGTCGGCGCGGTAGAAACGCTCAAAGATGTGGCCCAGGTCTTCCGGGGCAATGCCAATACCCGTATCTTGCACGTCCACCCGCACGGCCTTTTCGACCGGGTAGGCACGTACCACGATCTCGCCGCCTTCAGGGGTGTAGCGGATGGCGTTGCCGATCAGGTTGGTAAGCACCTGGTTGAGCCGGTCACGGTCGCCCATAATGTCGGGCAAACCGGCGGCGATGTCGTAACTGAGGCGCTGCTGTTTGGCCTCGGCCTGACCCGCCAGCACGTTGACCACCTCGGCGATCACCCCGCCGATCCGCAAGGAGCGCGGCTCGAAGCGCACACGCCCCGTCTCCATCCGTGAGATGTCGAGCAGGTCGTTGATCAATGCGGTCAGCCGGTCGGTATTGGCCTTGATAGTGCTCAGGAAGCGTCGCTGCTCGCCATTGATGGGGCCGGCAGCACCGCTGTAGAGGAGATCGGTGTAGCCCTTGATCGCCGTCATCGGCGTGCGCAGTTCGTGAGAAACGGTGGAAACGAACTCACTTTTGGCGCGATCCGCCTCGACCTCCTTGGTGATGTCGCGCAGGATAGTCACCACCCCCAGGAACTCGTTGCGCGGGGTGAGCACCGGGGAGAGCAGCGCATGAATGACGCGGCTGCGGGTCTCCAGATTGATCTTGAAGGTCTTGGTCGCTTCCGGGATTTCGGAGGCCAGCAGTACCTCCATCGCAGCGACGGCTTCCTCTTCTCCCTGGGCTTCGAAGGCAGCGAACAGTTCGTGATAGTCCCGGCCGATCAACTGCTCGGCGGGCGTGTTCAAGATGTGCGCTGCCGCCGGGTTGACCAGGATGATCTGTCCCTCGGTGTTGTTCACGACGACACCGTCGGCGATGGAAGTGAGGATGGCCTGCTTCTCGGTAGCCGCCTCTTGCTGGCTGCGAAACATGTGTCCCAGTTCCTGGGCCTGCTGGCTGATGAGGCGGTAGATCTCGGCGTTGCCGATAGCGGTGGAGACCTGGCCGAGGATGTTGCGAAAGAGGCGGACGTGACCAAGTTCGAAGGCCGCCGGACGCGAACTGGCCAAGGCTAACAGCCCGCGAAACTGTCCGTTGGCGATCAGGGGGCCTGCCAGCAGGGAAACCGAATCTGGGACAACCAGCATCTTGACCCAGGGTTCCATCTGCTGTGCCCTCACGTCGTCCAGGATCAGCAACGGCTCGCTCTGACCCATCTGCCAGGGAGTCGGGAGCACCTCTACGGCGAGTTCCCCGCCATCCCAACGGATATGCACTTCGGGCATGATGGTCTTGACGGCATCGTCTGCCAGCAGGATTGCGCCCTTCTCGGCGGCGATTGCTGCCATCATCCCCGCCAACGTTTTTTGCAGTGCGCGCGAGAGATCGAGGGTAGAGGTCAGTTCACGGGTGATCTCGTAGAGGGTCTCCAGTTGCCCTTTCTCCGCTGCCAGCCGCTCTGCCTCGCCAGCGCAGTAACGGGCCAGGGCCGCGCTCAGAGCGTCGAGGCGCTCCTCGGCCGGTTGCCGTCCCTTCGCCGGCAACAAGGCGCGTATGGTCTGGGAAAGGCTCGTCGCCAGGGAGAGCAATTCGGAGGGCGTGGCTTGGCGCTCACTCGCCTCGCGCGCTGCCCATTGCTGCACCATTTCGGGCAGTGTCATAGGCGGCTGCGCCAGCGCCTCGATGAGAGGACGCCAGTGAACAAGACATTCATCGGGCAGACAGGCAGCATAAGCCGGCAATCCGGGGGCATTTTTCTGCCAGCGCGCCTCGATCTGTGTCCGGTGATTCTGCAGCCACGCACTGAAGTCGAAACCCATAAGAGTCCTCTGAGATACGCGGCAGGAAACCGCGCTTACCTTTGTGTTGCTTCTCGTAGCCGTGTTTCCCACAACGTGGCATAGAACATTATAATCTCGTTGCGCTGAAGTGGCAAACAGAGGGCCTGGCCTTACCTGGGCAGGGCTGAGACAAGACCGGCTTCCCGTTCGGCGCGGCGGGCCAACTCCTGGCGCATCTCGGTATAGCGCTGGCGGGTGATCGGGTAGAACCAGGCGACGACGATAGAGACCGCCAGCAGCAGCGCGGGCAGGATCGAGACGAGCAACCGCAGGGCGGTCAGCGCCGAGGCCGGTTGGGATGGCAGGGGGTTGATAGCGGACGGCTGGACGTAGCCGGACCAGCGCAGCGCAGCCGGGAGCAACGCCAGCACCGCCGCCTGGGCCAGTTTGTGCACGAAGACCGTCACACCGGTGTAGGCTCCCTCCTGCCGCCGCCCGCTCATCAGTTCATCGGCTTCCAGCACGTCGGGGTCCATCGCCGAAGGGATGAGGTGCGCCGCGGCGACCCCAAAGCCGGCCAGCGCGGCGAGAACGTAGATGGGGGCGCGTGCCTGCGGCGGCACCGGCCAGATCGCCAGCATTACCAGCGTCCACGAGGCGCCGGCGATGATGTAGGCGGTCTTTTTCTCGAAACGGCGGGCCAGCCAGAGCACCACCGGCAGGAAAACGAGCGCCACGGCCAGGATGATGCCTTGCAACAGCGAGGTCTCGTCCTCGGTCAGGCCGGTCCAGTACATTAGTAGGCAAAGACGGCCTGGACGATGACCACCGGCATCCAACTGAGGATGCGCAGCGCGAGGGTGTAGCGGAAGGGGACGTTGCGCAGCACGAAGTGCAGGGCTTCCCGCAACGGCGGGGCAGCTTTTTGCCGGAACTCGGGCCGCTCGCGGGTGCCGAAGAAGGCGATCAGGAGCGGCGGGACGAAACTGGCGCCGAAAATCAGGCCGATGACCTGGTAGGCGCGCGGGTCACGGTCGGGGAACAGCGGAAAGATGACTTTCCACAAGAGCAAAGGGGCAGCCAGCCCTGCCGCGATCGAGACCGTCATCCGGTAGGTCACCAGCGACGTGCGCTCGTCGTGGTCGAGCGTCAGTTCCGGGGTGAGCGCGGCGTAGGGACAACTGACGGCGGTAAAGGCCGCCTCGTAGAAGATGTACGCGAGGATGTAGTAGGCGAACAGAAGCAGTTGGCTGCGGGTCGGCGGGATCAGCCAGATGAGCGCGAAACTAACGCCGAAGGGCAGTGCGCCGAAGAGCAGGTATGGACGGCGGCGGCCCCAGCGGGTGCGGGCGCGATCGGAAAGGAAGCCGAAGAGCGGGTCGTTGATCGCGTCCCAGATCGTGACGACGAGCCAGAAGAGGCTTACCAGGCGCAGGTCGAGGCGGGCGATGTCGGTGAGGAAGAAGGTGTACCAGAAGGGGACGATGGTGCCCGGCCCGACGGAGTTGCCCAAGTCGCCGATGCCGTAGGCGGCCTTGCGCCAGAAGGAGAGTTTTTCGCTGCGGGTGGCGGACATTGCTAACTGAATCTCACGCCGAGCCCGGCCTGCAACTTGCTGTTCAGGGTCGTAACTGCTCATGCAGGAGGGCTCGCCAGACCTGGAATCAGCCTCCTATCGGCACCGAGCTCAGCCGCTGCGACCGGGGCGAACGCAGCGAGCCGAGGGAGCAGTCGGCTGGTCGGGTAGCGGGGCGGCGCAACATTCGCAAAATAGTTTCGCCAATTGTTCTCACAAGAGCAGGGCGAGTTGCTTCCAAGCGGGGCCGACCTGTGGACAGCAGACTCGCCCTTCTGTCCGACGCGCTACAAGCCCTTGATCAGTGTTGCCAGCACCAGGAGAACGAGCCCGGCTACCACCAACCAGAAGGCAATGCCAGAGAGAACAGGAATAGTCACGAGCTCAGCCAGAATCCCAAGCACTCCGAGAATCACGGCAATCCACCAGGTGATGGTTTTAGGTTCACTGAGTTTCATGGTCTGTATCTCCTCGTATAATATGAATTAGTGGAAGCAGTGTGAGCACCGTCTCCATTTGCCCAATCGGGATGATCCTGGCATACTATCTGTCGCTGGCAGACAGTAGCAGGGACAGCTCTTTTTCTCCGAGTTGCACGGCTTGGCCGTGACTTCTCTCAAAGCTTGTGCCCCTGGTCCGATGGGTACTTCTGACGCGCATACTGTGCTCTCAGTCTCCCCGTCTCCCGGGCAGCATTGGCTGCACCCGTGCAGCCAACGGGAGTGTCTCTACGGCCGGCTGAGAAGCTCTGATCGGCCGCGAGGCTGTTGCTCTCATCGGGCGCCCAGGGTCATCCCGATACCTCTCTGCCAGCGCTGTGTCCACCATCAGTTGAAAATGAAAGGAGAACCCTATGTCTGAACATCTACTGGCCGGTATGGACATCCATTTGAAGCACAACCACGTCTGCTTGATGACCCAGGGTGGTCAGATGGTGCTCCCGCATCAGCGCTTCGACAACAATTG
>DAOUBA010000084.1:0-2351 GCA_034432855.1 Anaerolineae bacterium
ATCTGCTCTTGCGCCTGGACACCATCAAGGAGCTCGTGGACGCCGGCCGGCAGCGCGAGGCGGCAGGAGAGCTCGAGCGGTTGCATGGAGTTGCCGGTGAAATCTACGAGGATATCGGGGAGTCCATTACCGGACTCCGCGGCAACGTGGCGGAGCGAGGGCTGGTCCGCGCGCTCCAGGACTATGTGGACCAGTTTGAACCGGACTTGTGCAAGTCGAAGTTGCAGGCCGCTACAGAGGAGTCAGGGCACATTGCAGGTGACGCCGGGACATAAACGCCAACGAGACCGTTGTCGTCGCATCGAGGCCACGCCCCATCCACTTCATCGCCCACACCAGGAACATCCGCACTGTCTCCGTGACCGTCCGCTGGCACATCTCCCCCACGCTCGCAACGTGGTCTCGAATCAGACGCCCAAGGCGCGGATGCTGAGCGCCCAGTTGAAGGAGCGTGAATGCCACCAAGCCCAGAGTGAGATGACGCTTCGCGCCCTCGGCGCTTTGCAGCATGTATGCCTCCAGCCCCAGGTTCTGCTTCCCGTCTCGGTAAAACGTCTCGATTGTCCAGCGGTGATTGTAGGCGCGGATGATGCTTTCGGGGAGCCAATGCGTGGCGTTGGTCACGAGCAGGAGCAGCCCACCCTCGACGTCCTCTTTCTGCAGGGCGACGACTTTGACACGCACGTGGTTCGTCAGCGTCAGGCAGGCGGAGGCAAAGGTCTCCGTCCGACCGTCGATCTCCTGGGTCTGCCAGGCGGAGCGGTCCAGCCCCCGGAAGAACGCCACGATCTTTTCCCGGCGCCCGCCATTCGCTAGGTAGACACGATCCAGACGCAGGCGCGAGACCCAGGTGAGCCCCCACGCCTGCAGAGGCTCTGTAAGGGTTTCCGCCAGATACCAGGAATCGAACACCACAGTCTGAAAGAGTACGCCGAACCGCCGGCATCTCTTGATGAGCCACAGCGCCAACTGGTGCTTCGAGATGCCCCCAGGAGTCTTCAGCCGGAACCCCACGGGAAAGTGCCCCCGCGGGGTTACCCAGTGCGCCGTGACCACCACATGCCCTTTGACCCACTGCTGGGTCTCAGGGTCCTTGACCACGGCGACCTTCTCCATCGCCTTGGTGTCCATGTCGTGCTCGAGGATCGTGTCATCGATTACCAGAAAGCCCCGGCTGGGCTTGGAGAACCCAGCGTGTTCTTTCACCAGCCGGACCGACCGCCGCATGACCTTCTCGGGCGACCAGGGCGCCTCGCCCATGAACCGCCGCTTGGTGCTCGCGTGGCGGTGCCCCGTGAAGAGATCATTGAGGGCCTGCACCGAGAAGCGGGACGAGACGATCAGCCCGATGACGTACTCGGCAAAGTGCTGGAACTGGTCGGATCGACGAAAACAATCCCGGAAGCGGTCCAGCAGTTCTACCCACATCGGCGGAATGCCCACCACAGGCCACATCGTCGTCTGCTCCGTCGAAGCTGCGATGATTGCTACGTTGGCTAGATTCTACACCGTCAAGGCCCTCAACTCACGCGACTTGCGCAAGTCCGGTTGACACTACCCACGTACGCCTCCTGCACGACGGCGACGAGCGCCCGCTCGGTCTGCCTGCGGGGATCTAGCAGCGAGGGAGAGAAGCTGCCGTCGCGCACCCACGGCACGCGCAGGTCCACCGTGCCGACCCGCGTATCCCAGGTTCGTTCGCGATACCCGTTGCGCTGCCCAGTCCGCTCTGCGGTGCGCTCATGCCGTTCCGCCCCCACGTGTTGAGCGACCTCGAGCTCCGTCAGCGCCTGGCTGAGGACGCGGACGCCATCCCGAAGGACATCGGCGTCGCGTGCTCCCTGGGCCTTGCGCAGCACCTCTCCAAGTGCCATCCTCAGATCGTCGGCCATTGTGACGGCCCTCCTCTCGGGCGATCTCCCTAGTCATCCCGATGAGAACCACACGATGGCCGGCTTCGTCAAGGGCCCGGCGTTTTGCACACCTACTGGGACACTACCCTTGACGTGAACGCCGTGGTCGACGTCCTGGCGGGCATGATCGTGCCCAATACCAGCATCTTCGACCCCCTCATCCTGGGGTGGACGGACGGGGGCATGCAACGCCAATATGGCCAAGGCGAAGGAACTCCTCCGGGGCCGCCGGCCGACCCTGAAGCTCATCTACACCGAAGCGCATCTCTACGAGGGCTTCTCCCTGATGGTGAAAGATCAGCTAACACCGAGCGCCACCGTCAACGTCAAGGTGGTCGATCGGGTCCTTCAGTCGCAGAAGTTCCTCGAGGGGGACTGGAACCTGGGCGTCTGGGCCACGTCCCGCCTGGAGGCCGACCAGTACCTCTCATCCACGCT